>JBGSXK010000815.1:0-7127 GCA_041751455.1 Anaerolineae bacterium | reverse complement strand
CGCTCACCCGCCTCAAAAGACCCTCTTTCTTTAATTACCCCGGCGAAAACCCTCAAGGAAAATCTGAATTTGCCATAGTATAATTTCTAGGAAGGGCTTACAGTAGTGCAATCTGACGCTGATTTCGGGAATTTTGCCCAGCTGGTAGAAGGATTGTTATATCACTGCATGCCATTAACAGAGCGCAAGCAATCTATAAAGACCTTGCTTGCAGCCAGAAGCATTTTAGATGTATACTGCGTAGAATTCACTGTGCGTAATAACCAACCTTCAATTGTAATCCCGGTGTTTCTCAATAGAATCACCAATCACTATAGCAGTAAAATAAAGTTGTCTTCCGCACGGAGGCAATCTGTTATACGAAAAAGAAGAGCAAGTAACGGAGCTATCCTCTATTGCGGAATTCATCCGCAGAGGGTTCAGCACCGGATATTCTGTGAAAGGAGACAGGCGCAGGAAATTGCCTTGTCAGAGGCCAATTTTTGTGCCAGGGTGTTTTTATGATTAATCGTGACGAGCGGCGTAACAAACCCGGTATCTCGGTACTTATTGTCGATGACCACCCGCTTTTTCGAGATGGACTGCACAAAGCCCTCTCCTTAGAGGATGATCTTTACGTTGTCGGTCAGTGTGAAGATGGCGAAGAAGCGCTCGCTACTGCACGTCGGCTTCGGCCAGATGCGGTTGTGCTGGATATCAACCTGCCCTCTATGAACGGTTTGCAGGTCGCCCGGCAGTTAAAGTCAGACCGTGCCGGAGTTACAGTCGTTGTCCTCACAGCTTATCATGACTCTCAGCAGGTCCTCCATGCCTTGCGCGCCGGGGCCTCGGCCTACTGCCCTAAAGACATTACACCTGATGAGCTGACTTCCATTATTCGCGATGTAGCACATGGACAGTACATTGTCCACGACCAGCGGATGGATGAGCGCGAATTTGAACAATGGCTTAGTTCCCATGTAGAAGCCGCTGCTGGCTCTTATGTCATGGATTCTGAGGAACATTTTGTGCCGCTCAGCCCGCGCGAGATGGAGATTCTGCAATTTGTAGTGCGCGGCCTCAGCAACAAGGAAATTGCCATTGAGCTGCAAATCAGCCACCAGACCGTCAAAAATCATATGACCGCTATCCTCAAAAAACTCAATGTGCAGGACCGTACGCAGGCTGCCGTGACCGCCCTGCGTCATGGTTGGGTGCGTATTCAAGACTCTAACTCTACAGATAGTATTGCTCGGCAGGGTAAGGCCTGAATATGACAGACAAAGAAATTTACGACGACCCCAGGGAAGAACTGGTTGCGTTAATCTCCAACGAAATGCGGCAAATCAAGGATGCGCTCAACGAAATTCGAATCCAGATCGAGCAAACGCAGAAGGTCGTCAATACCGAGCAGCAGCGTAACGCCGACCTGGCAACAGAACTGCGCACGGTTCAGGATAACATTGACACCATCCCCCGGCAGGATATTCGTGCCAAATATGATGAGGCGATGGACGCACGTTTCCGGCTTTCGACCATGCGCGGCCAGCTCGAAAAATTCCAGGCCAACCGCGAAACACTGGAAGCGCATCAGACATTACTAGGGCAGTTGCTCAACAAATTCCAGGGTGTGGATTTGCTGCCTGGCATAGACTCAGAGGAAATAGCGTCTGGGATGACTGTGACAGCGGTGAATATCGTCCGTATTGTGCAGGCGCAGGAGGAAGAGCGTCAGCGCCTCGCCCGCCAGATGCACGATGGCCCGGCCCAGTCGCTTACGAATTTCATCTTGCAGGCCGAAATCTGCCAGCGTCTTTTTGACCGTAACCCTGAGCGTGCGGCAGAGGAACTGGACAATCTCAAAAACACCGCCAGTGTTACATTTCAAAAAGTCCGTGACTTTATCTTCGACCTGCGCCCGATGATGCTGGACGACCTGGGTGTTGTGCCTACAGTTCGCCGTTATGTCGAATCATTTAAAGACAAGCATGATATTGAAGCCAATCTGGAGCTTATGGGCGAAGAACGACGCTTAGAAACCCACCGTGAGGTCATGATCTTTCGCGGTATCCAGGAACTCATGGTCAATGCGCGTGATTACGGTTCCCCCAGCAAATTAAACATCCGGCTCGATATGGGGCAGGAACGCATTCGTGCTACTGTCGAAGATGATGGTCGCGGATTTAGTGTCGAGAATAGCTTGTCAAACCAGGATGCCAGCATCGCCCCACGTGTTCAAAGTGTGCTTACCTTAAAAGAGACCTTTGAGCTGGTGGGCGGATCCCTCATTATCAGCAGCAGCGAGACAGAAGGCACCACTGTCCGCATGGAACTTCCGGCGGAAAGTGATAATTATTAGTGAAAAAGGCTTACAGAAGCATTAAGCTTTATAGGATATTCGGGCTGTTTGCCCCGTAGTCGTATTTGACTACACTTAAGAACATGGGACAAGCTTTTCTTACACATCCTCGCCCACTGGCTATTTGCCGGTGATGCGATCTCAACTCTGGACGGAGGAATTATGCCACGTGGTCGTCTTTTAATAATCCTGGCCTTTATCATCATCCTGGTGGCAATCGCTGTCGTGGTGCTGCTCAACCAGACTGGTAGCAGCCCACAGCAGGCTGCGCCTGGTACGCCTGGAACACAGGTCGCCCAACAGCAGCAGCCCGCCGCACCTACGGCCACACCGCTCGCTTTTGTGGAAATTGTCAGGGCGGTGCAGGAACTGCCGCGCGGTTTCCGTATCCCCCCCAATGCGGTTGATCTGGTTCCCTGGCCGGAGGTATCTGCCCCGGTTAATGCGATTACCAGCCTTGAGGATGTCATTGGCAAAATTGCCCGTACCCGCATCTTCCGCGAACAACCCATTCTTACGACCATGGTCACGGACGATTTTACCAGCCTGGCCGAAGTCGGTTCGGACGCGGCTGCGGTCCTGCCAAGTGGTCTGGTAGGTTTCGCTATTCCTATCGACCGGCAGACCAGCATCGCCTACGCTGTCCAGGACGGCGACCGTGTCGATGTGCTCATCTCCATGCTCTTTGTGGATGTCGATGATGCCTTCCAGACGATTGCACCCAATACGATTACCCTCTTTAACATCACTGAGTCAGGCATTCAGTTTAGCTCACCCTTCCCCGGTCGGCCTGATGTCATCAGCCTCGGCCCGGCGATTATTGGCCCCTCAGAGCGCCAACGGCCCCGTCTGGTGACACAACGTACCATCCAGGACGCACTGGTGATCCATGTAGGCACCTTCCCGTTGGATGGCGAGTTCCTCGGCAAGCCACCTACCCCCACCCCTGTACCCGCCGAGCAGGAAGACCAGCAGGGACAGCGCGGCACCCCTATGCCCACACCCACACCTGCCCGCCCGGATATTATTACATTGGGGATCACCCCACAGGAGTCTGTCGTGCTGGCATGGGCCGTGGAAGCCCGTCTGCCTATCGCCCTGGCGCTGCGAGCAGCAACCGATACTTCCCGCTCGACCACCCAGGATGTAAATCTGGACTACATTCTCAGTACATACTCGATTGATCCGCCAGCAAAGCGGCAGTACACCATCGAACCAGCCATTCGCAGCATCCGGCAGTTGATTGCGGGTGAGGAAATCTCGCTGGCAGAGTAAGCGAATAAAGGCAGAGGCGCAGAAGTGACTGCGCCTCTGTGCAATCTCATCATAGTAATCATGGATTCAGGACGTTTGGTATCAAGTTAGAGCAGGGAATGGTTTATGAGTAAAACACCTTCTTCACCAACAGGTGAAAGTGACATCATCACAATCCTTCTGGTGGATGACATACCAGAAACACGTGAAAACATCAAAAAGATGCTGGCCTTTGAGTCTGACATGAAAGTGGTTGGCTCTGCCGGGACAGGTCGTGAAGGTGTCGCGCTCGCCAAAGAGTTAAAACCGCACATCATCATCATGGACATCAACATGCCGGACATGGACGGGATTCAGGCGACCACGCTGATTACCGAGGCTGTCCCCACCACTGCCGTAATTATGATGTCCGTTCAGAATGACCCGGACTACCTGCGTCGCGCCATGCTCGCCGGTGCCCGCAACTTCCTCACTAAGCCCATTGGCATGGAGGAGCTGTATAACACCATTCGTACCGTTTATACGCGTAATAAGCCCCTCGCAGCGCAGTATGAAGCGGTCTCTCGCCTGCCATTGGATAACCGGCAGGCCGGACAAACCCGCGAACGCCAGGGTCATGCAGGTCATATCATTGCCGTCTACAGCCCGCAGGGCGGTGTCGGCACCACTACCATCGCCACCAGCCTCGCTTCAGGGTTGATGAAGGAAGGCATTAAGGTGCTGTTGGTGGATGCTGACCTGCAATTTGGTGATATTCGCGCCATCCTCAACCTGCAATCGCAAACGACCCTGGTCGATCTCATCCCCGATGTGGATGATCTGGACACAGAACTTTTTGAGAATATCGTCACCACACATGACAGCGGCCTTAAGGTTTTGCTGGGCCCATCGCGCCCGGAATTTGCAGGCGAGGTAGAGGCCAACCCTAAAGCGCTGGCCACAATTCTGGAGAAAATCTCCAGCAGTTATGATTTTATCATTGTGGATACATCATCGCAGCTTACCGACACACTGGCCGAAATCCTGGAGATTGCCAGTAAAATTGTGCTGGTTGCCACACCCACCATTTCCTGTGTTATCAACATTCGCTTCGTGCTGGACCTGTTCGATAAGCTGAATTTCGCGCCAGACAAAACTTCTCTCGTGCTCAATCGCATTCCGGAAGATCGCAATCTGCGCAAGCTGGCCATTGCACCGGAGAAAATCGAACATCACCTGAAGCGTTCCATCGTGGCCAGAATTCCCAGTAACGAAATGCTGGTGCTGCGGGCGGTGCAAAAGGCCGTGCCTGTGGTCGCCTTTGAGCGCGATAAGAACAAATCGCCTATAAAAGAGATGATGCAGCTTTCCGACTATCTCTTTGTTTCCCTTATGGGTGAGCCGGAAGAACTGGTTGCCGATGTCGAGGACAAGAAAAAGTCGGGTTTTGGGTTAAGGCTTGGTCGCTAAATCGTTACACATTATCTGATGATCCTGTACTATGATAAACAACAAACGAACTAATCCCTATCACTGAGAGGCTGTCGGAGGTCAAACGTAATGTCTTTGTTGCGACGTATTGAAAAAGGCAACTCAAACCAGGATGCAGGGGGCGACGGGGGAGACGAGAGCGAAGAGTCAAAGTTAGCCGCCATGCGTGCCCGGCGACAGTCTATCGGCGGCAGCGAAGGCCGCCCCGCAGGACGTGGTGAAAATTCCTACATGGACTTGAAAGCTCGTGTCCAGAGCAAACTCATGTCCGAATTGGACAACCAATCGCTGGATGTCACCAAAAAAGCCCAGGTGCGCGCCCATATCGAAGAGCTGTTCAATTCCATTCTGGCGGATGAAAGCCTTGTGCTCTCCCGCGCAGAGCGGCAGCGTCTGTTCGAGGCGATTGTCGCCGACATTCTCGGCTTCGGCCCGCTGGAAATCCTGCTGGCGGACGACAGCGTAAGTGAAATCATGGTCAACGGCCCCAAGAATGTGTTTGTGGAGCAAAAAGGCAATCTTTCGCGCGCACCTGTCACCTTCGACGACGACGAACACGTCATGCGGATTATTGAGCGTATTGTTGCGCCGTTAGGTCGTCGTATTGACGAAGCCTCACCACTAGTGGACGCACGCTTACCTGATGGCTCACGCGTGAACGCAGTCATCCGCCCGCTGGCACTCTGCGGACCCACTATCACCATTCGTAAATTTGCCAAGAAGCCGATGAGCGTAGAAGACCTCATTCGTTTTGGCTCGATGACCAAGGAAATCGCCGAATTTATGCGCGCCTGCATTATTGGCCGCCTCAATATTATTGTGTCCGGCGGTACTGGCTCTGGCAAGACTACCCTGCTCAATGTGCTGTCCAGTTTCATCCCCAACGATGAGCGCATTATTACTGTCGAAAACGCGGCAGAATTGCAACTTCGGCAGGAACACGTGGTTACGCTCGAAAGTCGCCCATCCAATATCGAAGGCAAAGGTGAAATCTCCATCCGTGATCTGGTGATTAACTGTCTGCGTATGCGCCCCGACCGTATTGTGGTTGGTGAGTGTCGTGGTGGCGAGGCGCTCGACATGCTCCAGGCCATGAATACTGGTCACGATGGTTCAATGACCACTGCGCACTCCAACAGCCCGCGCGATACCCTGGCACGTCTGGAAGTTATGTGTCTCATGGCAGGCATGGACCTGCCCGTGCGCGCTATTCGTGAGCAAGTCGCCAGCGCCGTAGACCTCATCGCCCACCAGGAACGCATGCGCGATGGCACTCGTAAAATCATCAAAATCACCGAAGTGCAGGGCATGGAAGGTGAGATCATCACTATGTCCGATATTTTCGAGTATGAACAAACCGGGATTGAGAGCGGCAAAATCATCGGGCGTATACGTCCGACAGGCCTACGCCCCAAATTCATTGATCGTATCGAAGCCTCTGGCATTCACCTGCCGCCTTCGACTTTTGGGATTGGCCGCACCTATTAGGCAGCGCTGTGGGAAGCGCGTACTTCTTGACGCGCTTCTGCTCTCTACGTACAATGAAAACAGGTCAATCCGTACATCAGAGGATTACAGGGCATGGAAGTACCGATTCTAGTTGGAGCGGGAATTTTAGCAGCGATCGTGCTTTTTCTGGGCATTCGCAGTGTCCGTTCGGAACGCGATGTGCTGGAGGAGCGTCTGGGGCGCTACGAAGAAAGCAGTTACCAGTCATTCCTTGACCTGGACGAAGACGAACTCGGCGCAGCGGAGAAACCTAACAGCGCCCTGGAAAAAGCCATTGACCGGGCCATAGCTGACCGACCATTTGCGCGCAAATGGCGCACACAGCTAGCCCGTGCAGACATCAAGCTCACTGTGGCTGAGTATGCTGCCCTGCATATTATCTCAATGATTGGCTTTTTCGTCCTCGGTTATTTTGTCCTTTTCGGGCAGCAGCTTGTCCCGGCGATTGTGGCGGGTTTTGTAGGCTTGTTTGCCCCACGCATCTATGTAGCCCGCGCGACATCCAAGCGTCTTCAGGAGTTCGAGCAGCAGTTACCGGACACACTTGGCCTGTGGG
>JBGSXK010000814.1:0-2827 GCA_041751455.1 Anaerolineae bacterium | reverse complement strand
TCTGGTGCAGGCGTGCCGGGTCGGCCAACAGGCCGCGCAGCGTGGGCAGCAGCGCATCACTCAGCTTTGCATCTTCCACCACCAGTGCTGCCCCCCGTTCTGCAAGATAATCCGCGTTGACCTTCTGATAACGCCACGCATGTGGATAGGGTACGAGTATAGCAGGCAAACCGAACAGCGGAAACTCTGCCAGTGTACTCGCGCCTGCCCGGCTAAGGCAGACATCCGCCGCCGCCAGTGCCAGCCCCATATCATGATGCAGATACGCATAGGCATGATAAAAGTCGCTGTGCGCAAGCTGTGTGCGGTATGCCTCTACCTCCGGCCAATCCAGTGTCCCGCTGACATGCAGCACCTGCCAGCCATCCGCCAGCAGTTCCGGCAGATTCGCCAGCAGTGCCCGGTTGATACTGCGTGCCCCCCGGCTGCCGCCGAAAACCAGCAGCGTCTGACGCTGTGGATCAAGCTTAAAATGCGCCAGCGCTGCCGCGCGGGTGGCATTTTCCACCTCGGCGCGCAGAGGATAACCTGTCACCAGCGTTTTGCCGGGTGGGAAATAAGCGCTGGATTCTGGCAGCGTGATCGCCACGCGCCGCGCCAGACGTTGCAACAGCTTAATGGTCGAACCCGGCTCAATATCGGGCAGGAAAATAATAATAGGCACCCGCAGCACCCAGGCCGCCAGCGCAGCAGGTAAACCGCTCCAGCCGCCTGTGAGCAGCAGCGCGCCCGGCCTACGCTGCAGCATGAGGCCAAGGGACTGCATCGTGCCCAGCATAAACTGCCCGGCGCTGAGCAGCTTACGCGGCAGGCTCACCCCGGCTACTGGCCCGGCCTGTATCTCATGGTAGGCCGCAAAAGGCAGGCCAGATTCGCGGACAAGCTGCCGTTCCAGCCCGCCGCTGCCGACAAAAATTAACTCATTCTGCGGGTGATTGCTGACGAGCGCCTCGGCTGTCGCCAGCGCGGGATAAATGTGCCCGCCCGTCCCGCCCGCCGCCATCATAATGCGCAACGACGCTTCTCCGTTCCGGGGCTTGATTCTGGCGCGCCCGCACCCGACCGACGCTCACCAATAGGCCTGTACCGGCCATCAGCGTCACCAGCGACGAGCCGCCGTAGCTGATAAAAGGCAGCGGCGCGCCCGTAGGCGGCACCAGTGCCGTCATCACCGCGATATTCAGGAGTGCCTTCGAGACTACCCAGATCGTCAGCCCGGCAGCCAGCAGCGACCCAAAGGTATCGACCGAGCGCCGCGAAACCTGAAAGCCACGTATGGCAAAGGCGACATAGAGCAGCACAACCAAAGCCGCGCCGATCACTCCTAATTCCTCGCCAATGACGGCGAAGATACTGTCGGTGTGAGGAGCAGGCAGAAAGCCAAATTTCTGGCGGCCATTGCCCAGCCCAACTCCTGTCCAACCGCCGTTGATAAAGGCGATCACCGCCTGCTGGACCTGATAATGCGCTGCGGTCAGGTCGTTGACACTGTCCAGAAAGCCCTCTATGCGCGGGTTGGCATAACTCAGGCGCTCGCTCAGCAGCAGCAGCACTCCTACACCGCCCGCCGCGCCACCTGCGATAGTGATCTGAAGCATACTGGCTCCCGCCAGGAAGAACATCACACCGGAAGTCAGGAAGATAGTTGCGGCGGTACTGACATCTGGCTGGAACATGACCAGCCCACCGACGATGCCCACCAGCACCGAAAAGGGAATAAGACCGTAAGTAATACTGCGAATCTTGGTGCGCAGCGAGCTGAGCCAGGCCGCCATGTAGACCACAATCATCAGTTCTGCCGCTTCACCAGGCTGAAGGGAACCCCCAACGAGCGAGCGCCGCGCGCCGAAGGTGTCGTCACCGAAGATCAGCACGGCGATGAGCAGCCCAATGACGACCAGCAGCAGCAGCACCGCAAAGCGCCGCCAGATGCGATAGTCGATAAATATCAACAGCAGCATAATCACCGCGCCAATGCCCATATTGCCCGCATGGCGCAGGAAAATTGCGGATTCACTGTCGAAAGTCTGATAACTCCAGTCAAAGGTGGTGCTGTAGACCATCATCAGCCCCAGGCCACACAAACAGCCCACCACAATCAGCAGATAAGGATCGAGCGTGGCAATAAACCGACGCTGGCGCTCTGCCTGGTGGGGGATAGGCAGGCTGCGCACACTGCGCACCGGGGCAGCAATCACAGTCTTCTGGACAGGGAGGCCACCAGGGGTTTCAGATTCTACAAACGTGGGCTGCTCCAGTGGTCTGTCAGTCATCGAAAAACCTCAATCCGCTTACCTTACGACAGAAACAGGGATCAGGTGTAAGCTGCGCACACCTCAAACCGCTTATGTTATTATAACCCCATCACCAATTGGCGAAAGTGCTCACCGCGTTCCTCAAAATCCTGGTAAGCATCGTAACTGGTGCCACCGGGTGAGAGCAGCACCACATCCCCTGGTTGTGCCAGCAGCGAGGCAATATCTACCGCCTGCGCCAGCGTTTCCACACGGGTGACAAGGGCTTCATCCCCAGCGATGCGCTGCACTGTATCCATAATCATTTCGCCTGCGTGGCCGAAGGCAATAATCATACGGGACTTTTGCAGCGCCAGTGCGATCATCTCCTCCCAGGGCAGGTTTTTATCCTTGCCCCCGGCCAGCAGCACAATCGGCTCATCGTAGCTGCGCAGGGCGGCCAGCACCCGTTCTGGCGCAGTGGCGATGCTGTCATTGACATAGGTTACATCGTTGACCACGCGCACGGTTTCCAGGCGATGAGCCACCCCTTTAAAGCTGCCGATGACCTCGGCCATTACTTCAGGCCGCAC
>JBGSXK010000813.1:0-3727 GCA_041751455.1 Anaerolineae bacterium | reverse complement strand
GCGCAGCGCCATCTCCGGCTCGACCTTCAGCCAGCGCGCCCAATTGACCAGTACGAACAGCAGATCGCCGATTTCCTCGGTACGCTCTGTATCGGTCTGGGCGGCCTGCACTTCGTCCATCTCCTCGCGCACTTTGGCGATCACCTCATCCACCTGCGGCCAGTCGAAGCCGACTTTGGCCGCGCGCGCCTGATACTGGAAGGATTGCAGCAGCGCGGGCAGACCTTTGGGGATGCTGTCCAGCAGAGATTGGCTGTCTTTGCCCGCGGCAGTCTTTTCCTGCTGTTTGAGCGCTTCCCAATTGGTGACGACCTGCTCGGCGTTCCCGTTAACATCGGTGGTACCCCATACATGCGGATGGCGGCGGATCATCTTGGTGTTGAGGTGGTGGATCACATCACTCATGTGGAACTCGCCGTCATCAATAGCGATCTGGGTGTGCAGCACGATTTGCAGCAGCAGGTCGCCCAATTCCTCGGCCAGCGCCCGCGGGTCATTCTGGTCAATGGCATCAAGCACTTCGTAGGCTTCCTCAATCAAAAAGCGCCGCAGTGAGTCGTGCGTCTGCTCCCGATCCCAGGGGCAGCCCTCTGGCGCGCGCAGATGGGCGATGATCTCCTGCGCCTGCTCAAAGCTGGACATGCCACCGAGTGCGGGAATGTAGAGCGCGGTCATATGGCCGATATGCGCGCTGCGATCAATCTCGTACAGCGCCAGCCATTCGATGACTGCGCTCTGTGTCCCGGCAGCATGGATGAGTGCCACCTGAAACGCATCGGGATACTGGTTCATCAGCGTCAGCTTGATCTCGGAGGCCAGCGCTGGGCTGTAAACCTGCCCCAGCAGCGCGGGTGTGTCCGGGTTTATGGGGGGATGATGCAGCGCAGCGACAGCGATTCCATCGAGGATTTGCAGGCCGTCCAGCGCATCCACACCCAGGAGCGTTAGTGTTGGCTCGACAAAGCTGATGCCGTTAACAATATCAACCACGACTCCAGCCTGCTGTGCCTGTTCGATCAAACGCAGTGTGGTCGATTCGCCTACCAGCGGATCGCCCGGCACAGCGTAGACGACATCGCCCGCCCGTGCTGCTGTCAGCAGTGTGTCCACAATCGCCATGTAGACCTGCTCGAAGTCATCGAATGTCTCGTAGAGCGAGTCGAAGCTATGATAAGTGATGTTGTTCTGCGGCAGGCACTCCACACAGCCATGCTGCGCGGTGCGCAGGTACACTGTCTGCGCCTGTTTGAGTGTACGAAAGGCTTTGCGCGAGAGGTCATCCAGTTCTCCCGGCCCCAGGCCCACAATCGTGATGGTTGTCATGTGCGTATCCTTTATTCAACCCTGCCTATCATACTGCATTCTGTTGTACCTGCGAAGCGGGCATCATGTACGCGGCCAACGTTAAACCCCCATGCCGGAAACTGCCCTGAAAATAGGGACATATGTCCACCTTTTGATAGAACTTATGTGCTATTGTGAAATCGTTGCAGCTTAACAACGGTCACGGGGTAGTAGACCACCGCGCTTATGGGCGAACGGCTGGGGAGGCCAGTAACCCGCATGACGATCCGCATCTGCACCACTCAAGCCAATCGCGTGTGGATGGGCAGAGGTCGTCAAAAAGAGTGCTGAGTCACCGAAGTGATGAGTGATGGGTCGAGGCTGCATCGCCTGTAGCTCAACACGCATCTCTATTACCCATGAAAGGTGAGTTCGATGGCGCAAGCCGCAACAACTTTGAAGACGCTGAACGCCGTAGAGGGGCGTGTAGGCGGCTACCTGGTGATCTGGGGCAGCCCCGATACACGCGACCTGCAGGGCGAATACTTTACCCCAGAGACCGACCTGGGGCTGGACTGGTATGCACAGCGACCAGTGCTTTATCATCACGGCCTGGATGGCAGTCTGAAGGCCGCCGTGATCGGGGTGATCGACACGCTGAAGCCCGATGACACGGGTATCTGGGCGGAGGCACAACTGGATTTGCGCAAACGCTATGTGCGCATAGTGCAAAAGCTGGTTGATAAAGGCATCCTGGGCTGGTCGTCCGGGAGTCTGCCGCATCTGGTGGAAGTCGGCGGCGACGGGCAGATCAAGCGCTGGCCGATTATCGAGGGCAGTCTGACTCCTGCCCCTGCCGAGCCACGCCGTACCGATGTCCGCACCATCAAGAGCGCCTATGAGGCGATGGGGCTGGATGTGGCAAGGCTCAACCTCACTCCTCTATCCCGGAATGCACAAGAGCAAGACGAAAATATGCGTAGGCGTGAGTCCGAAACTCTCCCCTACAACAGCAAAGGAGCAATTCCAATGACCGACGAAACCATAATCCCCGAATCGCCTGCGCGCAAGCGTCTGCCGCTGGGCAGCAGTGCGGACGCGCTCAGGCATATCGCGGTGGGCAGCCCGTATGACACGCTGAACGCGCTGGATATGCTGCATGGCTATATGCTGCTGCGCTCTGCCAAGAGCTTCCAGGGGGTGAGCGAGCAGTATGCTAACGCGCTGGCCCATAAAGTGAGCAAGACTGGGCTGAGCGCGATCAAGGCCGATGAACTGAGCTACAGCACGCAGACCAATTATGGCGATGAGTGGGTGCCTGATCTGTGGAGTGCGCAAATGTGGCAGAAGGCGCGGCAGGATAATGTAATCCTGCCGTTATTCCGCACCATCGAAATGCCGAGCAATCCGTTTGAGCTGCCGATTGAAGGGACAGACCCGGTAGTCTACTTTGTGCCAGAGACCACGAGCGAAAATCAACTGACTCTGGATGCGGCCAATAACCCGATTCCTGACAGCAAGATCGGCAGCGGCAAGGTGCAGCTCGCAGCCAAAAAGCTGGCGCTGCGTGTCGGGTTCAGCTCGGAGCTGGTGGAAGACGCGATCATCCCGGTGCTGAACATTTACCGTGAACAGGCGATGCGCGCCATCACCGACAGCATTGACCATGTGCTGCTCAACGGTGACACCACCGGCACGGCCACGGGCAACATCAACCTGGATGACAGCACCCCACCTGCGGGCAGCCGTTATCTGGCGTTTGATGGGCTGCGTCATCTGCCGCTGGTGACGAAAACCGCCAATGGCGAAAACGCCAGCGCCGCACCTGACCTCGCCAAGCTGCGCGCCGCGCGCTTCAGGATGCCGAGTAAATACTCCGCGCGCCCGAATGACCTGGCGTGGATTGTGGACGGTGGCACATACAGCAAGCTGCTGGGCCTGAGCGAGTTTCTGACGATGGACAAGGCCGGATCACTGGCAACGGCCATCACCGGACAGATTGGCTTTATGGATGGCGCGCCGGTGCTGGTGAGTGCAGAAATGCCACTGACTGAGGCCGATGGTAAGGTGAGCAACACACCAGGCAACAACACCAAGGGAACGGCGCTGTGTGTTTATCGCCCCGGCTGGTTTGTGGGCTATCGCCGCCGCATCGCGGTGAGTGTGGATTACCTGCCGTACTATGATGCCTATCAACTGACGGCCACTGTGCGGCTAGCCTTCATCAATTTCGATAACGATGTGGCGAGTGTGCTGTACAACATCACGGTGTAGGATCAACCCATGGGCGGCTCTGCATGGAGTCGCCCATTACAAATTTTGCAGGGCAGTTACGCGCCTGGCTTACCGCATCATCTCTACGGTGACCGCATTCGTGCAGTCCCCTGTGTCCTCAAATTCAGTGATGTTCGCCAGGGTGGTCTCCGCGATGGCTTGCAGCGCA
>JBGSXK010000812.1:0-16043 GCA_041751455.1 Anaerolineae bacterium | reverse complement strand
CCATCGTCCGACCATTCCCAGCTCATGGCGAGATTGGGGAATGGCTCAATATCCTGGTCGGCACGATAGAGCGGGCCGGTTTTAACCAGGCCGCCATAGCGCGAGGTATAAGACTCGATGCCGAACCAGCCCATAGTGGTGCCGGCCATATCGTTATAACCCGCCGTCGGGCAGGCTGAGAAGCCGCGGAAGACATCGCCATAAACGCCGATACCATCCTGCATAGCACCCTCCAGGTAAACCTGGGGTTCTTCGGGCAGGCGCTCCTCAACAGGTGGTAGTTCACCAGACTCAACAAAAGCATCCAGTGAGGGGGACTGATTATATTGAGGTAATGCCCTGTAATCTACAAGTTCGCTGATCGGCAGCCGGTTGACCTCGCCACCACCCAGACCCAGGTCATTGGGTTCAGGATATGGGATGGGGTCTAAGACCTGAGCGGCAGGTGCCGGGGCAGGACTCGCGGCCACTGAGGAAAACGTCGCTATACCTACCATCAGCAATATGCCGATGAGCAGGAGCGTCGTACGTCCTGGAAATTTCTGGAGTTTCATTATTACTCCTCCTAGAATTTAAGTATAGATAGGCTATTTTTACAGCTAACAGATGGACTAAAACTTCGCTCGAAATTTTAAATAGACCTCACCCCCTTTATTGGTCAGAGTAAACTGAGTTATGCTACACCCTCATGTATCTCGCCATTTTATTGATCTTCGTATAACCAGCACGCCGCCTTATGACCCGGAGTCACCTCGCGTAGTTCAGGCTCCCGTTCGTGACAGATCGCCATAGCGTGCGGACAGCGTGGCCCGAAGGCGCAACCCGGTATTTTATCGGTCGGCAAAGGCACCATTCCTTTGATCGGCACCAGGTCTTTTTGACCTTTGCGACCCAGCACAGGCACCGAGTTCAACAGACCAACTGTATAAGGATGGAGTGGATTATGAAACAGCTCACGCTTTTCCGTGATCTCAACGATCTTGCCCATGTACATGACGGCCACCTCTGCCGCCATTTGAGAAACCACCCCCAGGTTGTGCGTAATGATAATGATTGATGTGTCGAAATCGTCCTGCAGCTCATTCATCAGGTCGATAATCTGCGCCTGAACCGTCACATCCAGAGCAGTGGTCGGTTCGTCAGCGATCAGGATAGAGGGATTACATGACAGCGCCAGGGCAATCATGACACGTTGACGCATACCACCGCTCAACTGGTGCGGGTATTCGTGCAACCGCTGCTTTGGTGCGCTGATCTGCACTTTGGTAAGCATTTCGAGCGCGCGATCCAGCGCTTCCCTGTGTGTAACCGCCTGATGAATCCGCACAACCTCGGCAATCTGATTCCCAATCGTATAGATTGGATTGAGGGACATCATCGGTTCCTGAAAAACAATCGCAATTTCGCCGCCGCGAATATCCCGCATTTCCGAGCCGAGCGGGTCAAGCTTGGCAATATCAACGACATCACCACCGCGTCTGCGATACAGATTAATTTCCCCTTCAACAATTTTGCCAGGTGGGGACTGAATCAGCCGCATCACGGACATCGCAGTCACGCTTTTACCACAGCCGCTTTCCCCCACCAGCCCCAGTGTACTTTTGCGCGGCAGAGTCAGGTCTACACCGTCAAGGGCATGGACAACACTGTTTTCCAGAAAAAAATGGGTCTTGAGATTCTTGATCTCCAAGACGGGATCTGCTGCGGGAGTCTGGGACATACTCAGGTTTTCCCCTCGGATCACAAATTAAATAATTCAGACATCAGATTGTATCGATGGACGGCACAGCAATAAATAGAAAAGCTCATGTTCGGCTTCTGCTCTGTTGGTTGGGTAATGTGAGTTCTGGCCGGAAAATAAGGCTCGCCCATTCAGAAGCATTGGCGAAAACAAGCGCCAGCACACGGTGAGGCTGCCGAAGCGAACATTTGCCAATCAGGGTTTTGATGGATGATAACAGGTTTGACAAAAATATGGATGGGAATGAACAATAAACCTCAAAAGCACATTTAGTGCTCGAAGAGGCAGGTTGGAGGTCGGGAAATAAGCAGAAATTGACAAAAAACGCTTTAGTTATCATATTTTAGGGTATGTTTACTAAAAAACAAAGTTGTAAATAATGAAAATTGATTGTAATCGATGCTATTTAAACACCAATGGATAAGATTGTCAAGTTACTCATCAATGAAATGAACAAAAAGAATGTTCATTCGAACATATAAACAGGCCGTTATGAAAAAAGAAAATCGTCAAAATCATATCCTTCAACTCATTGGACAGTCAGACGGACACCTGGGCACACGTGAACTTGCCAGGTATTTCGGTGTCTCGGAGATGACGGTGCGACGCGATTTGCAGGAGCTTTCGCAGGATGGTTTGCTGCGGCGACAGCATGGCGGAGCCTCTGTCATGCTTCAGAAGCAGGATACACTCCACAAACAAATTGGTATTGTTCTGGTTTCTGCGACAGGCAAATACAGAGATCCCTTCTTTAACGCTATTCTGGAGGGGGCGGATCGTAAGTTGCAGGAACTGGGCTACCGCATATCCTACATCAATACTCGCTCCGAGATCAGTACAGCAGCACAGGCACATGATCTGCTCCAATCCAATCCAGTTGATGGCATCATCCTGGTGGGCTACATTGGCGAGGAAAGTGTCGAATACCTTAAAAGCAATGTGCGCGCTTTAATACAGACGAAAGAAGCAATTGCCCCCGATCTGGATACAGTTTACTTTGATGGCTATCACGGGATAAGGCAAATGATCGATCATCTCGTGAAACTTGGCTATAAGCGTCTTGGCTTTATCACCGGTGAGTATGATCTGCGGCAGAAAGCCTTCACTGAAGGGGTTCAGGCTCACGGCTTGCCGGATGATGACGACTTGCATGTGATTGTCCCGTATGGGTTAGATGGCTGGACACCTGAACTGGGTCATATCGGCGCGAAACAGCTTATGGAGCTGCCTGAACCACCAAATGCGATTGTGTGCGCCTCCGACCGCATCGCAATCGGGGCTATTCAATGGCTGCATCAGCATCATTTTCATGTTCCTGATGATGTGGCAGTAACGGGTTTTGACAACATCACGGAATCGGCTTTTACTGTACCTTCGCTGACTACTGTTCACGTCCATAAACAGTTGATGGGCGAACTGGCAGCCGAACGGGCCGTTAAACGCATTGAAAACAAGGATGAAGTTCCTCTTTTCATCCTAACACCAACCTTTCTGGTGATTCGCCAATCATGCGGCAGTACAACCGCAGCAACATCTACCTCTTAAGCCGCAAAGGACTTATGATTGCAGGCAAATCAGATTTGATGAAATACTATTCCCGCTCCGTAATCCTGATCGTTACCATTCTGATTTCGATCATCAGCCTTATTCAGCTACAGCATTATGAGAACCGTGGAGTTCACGGTCTGCTGCATGAAAACTGCCCTTCTCCATGTTTCATGGGTATTCGTCCAGGCTGGACGAACATGCAGGATGCCTATTATTTACTTGCTGCTCATAGCTGGGTTGCCAATAGTGCCGATGAATTTCCTTCGCTCCTGCGCGAGTCCAGCCTGATAGGAGCCAGTATTCCCAGAACTATCGTGCGCTGGCGCTGGAGTACCCTCCATCCCGAATGGATTAATGGCGCAGTACAAGGAACCATAACTTTGCAGGATCGTGATGTGTTAAATATGGCCATCGAAACTCAGCTTTCTCTGGGAGAAATTATCCTGGCACTTGGCCTGCCTGATGAAGCACATTTTATGGCCTTGGGCACTGCGTCGGATCAACGTTTTGGCTACACAGCGTGGTATGCTGATGAAGGGTTACTAATCCAGACAGAGGGAGTGTGCCCCATCCGGCACCGCTATGAACTGCCTGTGCGCATTCTCTTTAGCTCCCAGGCCCTGCCCGAAGCAGCGCCTATGACCGCCCTATGCTGATAACTCTTTCGCTGCGCTAAAGTTCCGTTCTGGCCATATCGTCCTGAACATTCTCAGAGTCCTGCTTCATTTTCAGAATCGCCTTCGACTTCAACACCCTCCGCTGCTTTTCATAGGTAACGGTATCCAGTTT
This sequence comes from Anaerolineae bacterium, assembly GCA_041751455.1. Taxonomy (GTDB): domain Bacteria; phylum Chloroflexota; class Anaerolineae; order Aggregatilineales; family Phototrophicaceae; genus JAIOHN01. The sequence goes on along the minus strand of JBGSXK010000812.1, from coordinate 11,965 downwards.
GCCTTCAGCGAACTGGCTGTCGAGCTGCGCAATCTGCGTAATGATGTCGGCACTGGTCAGGTTGTCAGTTTTTTTGGCTGCGGTCTTCTTCAGTTGAAGCAAGTTGATCAACAGCGCTATCACCAGCAAAATCACGCCGCTGCCAATAAGAAGAGCTGTCAGTACCTGAGTGGGATCGGCCTCCTCCCTGACGAGTCCTCTTATTACCCTATTGACCTGATAATGGGTAATCTCTCCCGCGGCGGGAATATCAGTTACCGTGTAAACACGATATGAGTCGCCATCGAAGTTCTGGTTTCGAGAAAATTCGATCCCATCACCTTCCAGAGACAGGTGATTGAAATCAACATACAATTCGATGCTGCCAGCCATGCGATATGCAGTGGGCAACAGCGAAAAGGTAGTATTGTTCATGAGCGGTAGCAGATATGAAAACTGTACATAGTGCTGCGCCCCTGGCAAGACAGGCTGCGTATCAAATAATTCGCGTTCAGTCTCACTCAGTACAAAACGATTCATATCGGTATGCCCTGGGTTCAACTGAGCGCTTTCAGGAAGTGGGAAGGATACCGAAACAGGGTTGAGGCCTGTCGGTGTCTGGTCTTGCAGGTATACATAATCCTGGGATGTGTTTGTGAGATTGATGACTTCGATCATGTACAGACCCTGGGGGGTCAGGTTCATTTGAATGGCGCGGGAGATGATCTCGATGAGGGATGCGTCGCTTGTATTCTCATAGATGGTTACATCAATCATCATATCGCTGACCTGCGGATCGCCTCTGTAAATTTCGCTTGAAAAAAGGACATCCTCATAATTCACCGTAATGATGTAGGCGAAGTCAGGGCGAATCACGACATCATCGAAATGATAATTCCCATCATCTCCAACGACATACTCCCTAACCTGCTCATTGAACAGCTGATCAAGAGTATGAAGGGCAACTTCCATCCCTGCTGTGGCAGAGCCGTTTTCCGTACCATGAATAATCCGCCCACGTATAGTCCCCCTCACCTGCGGGATTTCCGAAGCGATTTCTTCTGTTGCTGCTGGTTGCACTAAGGGGCCAGCTGCTCCGGGTAATGTCCTTGTTGTGGTAGAGAGCAGCCTCAGATACTGCATTACTGCTCTGCGATCTTGCTGCGATGCAAAGGGGTACATAGCGGTTTGCGTCGAATGGGTGTTCAGTAGATGCAGCAGGCTGGTTTCGGTGGTATCCAAAAGCCCGATCAGTGTAGGGCCATCGGGAGTTCCCTCCCCGACATCACCATGACAGCCAGCACAATTCACCTCATATAATGCCTGCCCCTGGCTAACCAGAAGCGGATCATAAGACAGTGTATAGGTATAAAAAGCGGTGGCCCAACGATCAGATGCAGACAGCACATTACCCCAGGGAGGCATAAGCACCTCTATCCGTCCGCTGGTGATGACCTCAAACCACTCCTGAAGCGTTTTATCTTCTATACTTGCGGCATGGGTAAAGTCTGGCACATTCGTTACCTGCCCACTACGCACCAGCTCACCATCGCCCGCACCTGTAACACCATGACAACTCACGCAGTTCTGCGCGTAGATCATTGCACCTGACTGAATGTTCACTAATTGACTAAACGATTCGTTCACATCAGTAGGGCGAGGGGGCAAAGTTTGTACAATTTCGGGTTCACTCGACAATCCGCTACAGGCAGTGCAGACAATGAGGAGCCACAGCATGAGCTTAAGTTGAATTATTGATCGACAATACAACGCAATCCCTTAGTTATCTCATCGGTGTAGTCTGACGGGTAAAGATAAGATATGCTTCCTCACCCACAAAATTCTACCAGTTCCAGCCCTGAAAGCTTACTCCAGGTTAAATCATCCCAAATATTTGACATAACTCCAATAATGGGTTACGCTGATTTTGCAAAGGCTTGCAAGATTTAAAGGGCTTTTAAAGACTTTTAATGGTTTATTGCCCTCCAAAGGGCATTCTAACAGGCAAAAAGCCTACAAAATCTACAGCAGCAGCAAAAAATTTTTACTTTGCAATTGCAAACGCTTGCAAAAATAACTTGAGAAAATATGATGCAGGATCAAGCGCGTAAATCCAGTACCCCCACCATTATCGATGTCGCGCGTGAGTCAGGCGTTTCTTACTCCACCGTTTCCCGCGTCCTCAATGGATATGAATTTGTTAAACCGACAACGCGTGAGCGCGTCTTGCAGGCAGCCGAGAAACTCGGTTATGTGCCTAATCAGCAGGCACGCAGTCTGGCGGGAGGACGTTCTAATCTCATCGGCATTCTTGTGCCCGGCCTGGATAACGCCTATATCAGTGAAATTATTCGTGGCATTGATGAAGAACTGGCGAAATCAGACTACAGCCTGATTCTTTATACCACACGACGGCATCACGGCCGTGAATCCAGCTATGTTGCCACCATTATGAACGGCGCAGCAGATGGTCTGCTGCTGGTGGTACCACTCGTTTCCCCAAATTACCTGGATGCCCTACGCGAACAAAACTTCCCCTATGTGCTGATTGACCAATCAGATACGACAGGGAAAAGTTCTTTTGTGAATGCGACTAACTGGCAGGGGGCCTATGATGCGACTCAGTACCTTATTAAACTCGGACACCAGCGCATCGGCTTTATCACAGGGCTGATGGGATTAAACAGTGGAGTGGATCGCCTAGAAGGCTACCGAGCAGCGTTATCAGATGGTGGGCTGCCCATACACAGTGAGTTAATCGCAGAAGGAGATTTTTGGGAACGTGGTGGTTATACGGCTACGCAGAAACTGCTTGACCTGCCACAACCTCCGACGGCGATTTTTGCCTCCAACGACTTATCTGCCTTTGGTGCTATGGAAGCTATCCGACAGTGCGGGCTGCGCATCCCGGAAGATATTTCTGTGATGGGTTTTGATAATGTCCCACAGGCTTCCATAGTACATCCCAAGCTGACCACCATGCACCAGCCCTTAGAGCAGATGGGACAGGTGGCCGTGAAAATGCTTTTAGAACATATCGGAAACCCGGAACGTGCTCCATATCGGGTGACACTGGCAACACAACTCGTGGTGCGGGATTCTTGCCAGCCACCCTATCACGAGTTATGAGCTGCAAATCATGCTATCTGAAAGGGGGTGGTGCGTACAGACAACATGCCAACCGGTACTTTAGACGGTGTAGTTCTTATTAAGTATTGAATTAAAGGAGTGTTTGATCTATGAAAACCTATAAGCATTCGGTTATTGCACTGATGCTATTGGCGCTGCTGGCGCTTTCTGTCAGCGTCGTTTCCGGGCAGGACCCGGTCACAATCCGCTGGTGGCACATCTCGACCAACGAAGCAGAAGCTGCATACTGGCAGGATGTCGCCGATGCCTTTGTGGCGGATAACCCTCACGTTACTATCGAAATCACCATTCTGGAAAATGAAGCGTTCAAGTCACGTCTTGTCACCGTCATGCAGGCGGGCGACCCACCAGACCTCTTCCAGAGTTGGGGCGGCGGCGTGCTGTGGACATTTGCGGAGGCTGGGCTGGTACGAGATATCTCACCGGAGCTGGAAGGCGACTGGAAAGACTCGTTTGCCGCACAGGCAGCGCTAGAACTCTACGGCCAGGATGGCGAGTATTACGGCGTGCCCTGGACATGGGGCGCGGTGGGGCTGTTCTATAACCGGGCGTTGTTTGAACAGGCAGGCCTTGATCCTGACAATCCACCACAGACGTGGACGGAATTCATCGACGCGGTGCAGACCCTCAAGGATGCGGGTATCACACCGATTGCACTGGGCGAACGTGAAAAATGGCCGGGTCATTTCTGGTGGGTCTATCTGGCAATCCGGCTGGGTGGCGAGGAAGCTTTCCTCAGCGCCTACAATCGTGAAGGCTCATTTGCCGATGAGCCGTTTGTTCAGGCAGGTGAACATCTCATGCAATTGGTTGACCTTGATGTGTTCCCCGACGGCTTCCTGGGGTTGGGTTATACCGATCAGGCAGCTCTGATGGGTAACGGTGAGGCTGCAATGGAATTAATGGGCCAATGGGCACCGGGTGTACAGGCTAATAGCAGCGAAAGCGGCGAAGGCCTGGGTGATGATCTCGACTGGTTCCTGTTCCCGGTGATCGAAGGTGGCGCTGGGAATCCTGATGATGTGCTGGGCGGTGGCGATGGTTTTGCAGTGGGCATCAATGCGCCGGACGAAACTGTGGACTTCCTGCAATATCTTACCAATGCTGAAAACCAGCGCGCTGGGGCTGACATCTGGATTGTACCAGTGGTTCACGGGGTGGAAGATGTTTTTGAGGAAGCCCCCATCATGGCGCGGATTGTCGAAGCGCGCAATAACGCACCGTACTTCCAGTTGTACTATGATCAATTCCTGCCGCCTGCGGTAGGCGCAGCAGTGAATGACGCTGTGGAAACACTCTTTGCGGACGTGGCAACACCGGAAGAGGCCGCACAGGCCATTGAGGAATCCGCCTCATTTGAGATTGACTGATCTATAACTGATGACATGGAAGATGTGGAGTTCCACCGACCTATTCCCCAATAGCTGCTGGTATCTCCACATCTTCACCTACGGTAAACGTAGAAACTACGTCTAAAAAGTTTAGCAAAGAGATTAACTTATGTCAGCTATCCGTTTCCGGGTACTCCCCCGAAAAAGTGAACCCGTTGATACCGACAAGCAGCGGCGGCAGTTGAGCAAGGCATTGATGGTTACGTTGTTTGTACTACCCAGCATGACTATCTTTACGCTTTTCCTCTTAATGCCTATCGGGCAGTCGGCTTTTTTTAGCCTGCATGAATGGAATGGTTTCGGCGCAATGACAGACTTTGTGGGTCTGAACAATTATGAGCGCCTGTTCAACCATTCCATTTTTCAGAGTTCACTCAGGCACAGTTTCATCATTATGATCCTGTCATTGGTCATTCAGCTTCCGCTGGCTCTGAGTCTGGCACTGCTGGTAGGCCGAGGTAAGCTTCCCGGCAAAAAAATATTTCGTACCATACTCTTTATTCCGTTTGTGTTTTCAGAAATCATCACCGCCATTATCTGGCTCTATGTGCTGCATCCTCGCAATGGCCTGGTGAACACGGTTCTGGCAACGTTTATACCCGAATACCAGCTTATTGGGTGGTTAGCAGACCGCGACATGGTGCTTTATGGCATTTTTGTTGTGATGACATGGAAATATTTTGGTTTTCATATGATCCTGTATATGGCAGGATTGCAGGGTGTCCCCAAGGACCTGGAAGATGCTTCTCGTGTAGATGGCGCAACCGAGCCTCAGGTGCTGCGTTATGTTACGCTGCCGCTGCTGGGCAGCACGATTCGGCTCACCGTGTTTTTGTCGGTACTCGGCTCGTTCCAGCAGTTTGTAATTGTCTGGATACTCACCCAGGGCGGCCCTGTAAACGCCAGTGAGCTGATCGCCACCTATCTCTACAAGTTTGGTATCCAGCGCTTTGCGTTAGGTTATGGCAGTGCGGTGGCGGTTGTGCTGTTTGCGATTACCCTGGTGTTCTCACTGGGTTATCAGCGCATTATCATGCGGCAGGATTATTCTGCCGATTATTCGTAGAGGGCTGACGCAATGGTAAACCGTACCTCCTTACCGATGACAACCGTGCTTAAGTACGTCATCCTGATCCTGCTTTGTCTGGTAGTGATGGGGCCTGTACTCACCGCGATGCTGGGCAGCATACGGACTACAGGCGAATTTTTGACCACTCCATTTGGGCTGCCGCAAAGTGGTATCCAGTGGCAGAATTACCTGGGCATTCTCGAAAGCGCGGCGTTCTGGAATTCCCTCAAGAACAGCCTGCTGATTACGAGTGGCGTGACCATACTGAATGTTACCCTCGCCAGCATGATGGCATTTGTGTTTAGCCGGGTGGACTTTCGCGGACGTGGGCTGATTTTTAATATTCTCTCGCTGGGGCTGTTGTTCCCGCTGGTGATCGCTATTCTGCCCGTTTTTATTCAGGTGCGCCAGCTAGGGTTAATTAACAGCCTGTGGGGAGTCATTCTGCCGATGGTGGCATTTGGCCTGCCCGGCAGTGTGGTGATCTTACGTGGTTTTTTCATCAGCATACCAGGGGAGCTGGAAGATGCCGCTTATATTGACGGCTGTACGACTTTTGGCTTCTTCAGACGTATTTTAGTCCCGCTGGCGCGTCCTGCGCTCACAGCAGTGGCGGTACTGCAAGTGATCGCTGGATGGACTGAATATTTTTTGCCTCTGCTGGTGCTCAATGATTCTAATCTCTGGCCCCTTCCGCTGGGGATTATGCAGTTCCAGGGTCAGTTTGGCACCGACTGGGCGCGTGTTATGGCTTATGTCACCCTGCTGATTATTCCGGCAATAATCTTTTATCTGTTTGCTGAAAAATATATTGTAACGGGTTTGACGGGTGGAGAATTAAAAGGTTGATTTGCTACACCCTATCCTCCATGCAATAAGGCGAAATATCTATGACTATCAAGCGCAGTCTGTTTTCGGATGAAACACAGTCTATTGATGATCGTGTGATGTCCCTGCTGGAGCAAATGACTCTGGATGAGAAACTTGCTCAGCTTGTCGGAATCTGGGTCACTGAATTATTGGACGAAAATCGCGAGTTTCAGGAAGCACAGTCCAGGGCGCATCTCGCGCAGGGCATTGGCCACATTACACGGGTTGCAGCGGCATCCCTGTTAGAACCGCAGGACAGCGCCCGGCTTGCCAATCGCATACAGAAGTTCCTACTGGAGCATACCCGGCTTGGTATTCCGGCGATTGTTCATGAGGAGAGCTGTGCGGGGTACATGGCACGAGGGGCAACCACCTTCCCACAGGCGATTGGACTGGGTGCCACCTGGGAGCCGGATTTGATTGGGCAGATGGCAGTCGTCATCCGCCAGCAGATGCGAGCAGCAGGCGCGCATCAGACGCTCGCGCCCGTTCTCGATGTCGCGCGTGATCCACGATGGGGACGCATTGAAGAGACTTATGGGGAAGACCCTTTTCTCATTTCCAGCCTCGGCACTTCCTATGTAAAGGCCATCCAGACAGAAGATTTGCGCAGTGGGATCGCGGCCACCGCGAAACACTTTGTTGCGCACAGCCTCCCCGAAGGGGGAATGAACTGGGCACCCGTCCATGTGGGCGAGCGTGAACTGCGTGAGATGTTTCTCACACCTTTCAAAGCGGTCATTCAGGTGGGCGGCATTGCTTCGGTTATGAATGCCTATCATGAACTGGATGGTGTGCCCTGTGGCAGTTCGCGTGAACTCATGGTGGATCTGCTGCGGGGAGAACTTGGTTTTGATGGTGTGGTGTCTTCCGACTATTTCACGCTGCGGACGCTGATGAGTTATCACCATGTTGCGCGTGATGAAGCCGAAGCCGCAAGGCTGGGTCTGGAAGCAGGTATCGATATCGAACTACCGTCACGTGATTGCTACGGTGAACCACTGCGGCAGGGCCTGGTGAACGGTGATATTGATATGGCACTGGTGGATACAGCGGTAAAGCGCATCCTAAGAATGAAGTTCCAGCTAGGCCTGTTTGAAAACCCTTATGTAAATGACGAAAAGGTGGTTGAAATCTTCAACACCGACGGCCAGCGTGAACTTTCACGGCGTATCGCACAAAAGTCGATGGTTCTGTTGAAGAATGATGGCCTGCTGCCGCTTTCTAAAAACCTGAAGGCTGTCGCTGTGATTGGCTCCAGTGCGGATAGTGTTCGGCTGATGCAGGGGGACTACCATTACCCGTCACATCTGGAGCACATTTTTGACCAGCACACCAGCGAGAATGCGCCGAATCCACAGCAGCAGACCTCTGTGATGGATTGGAATGGGCACTTCCCACCCTCTGTCACTGTGCTGGCGGGAATCAGAGCTACTGTCTCAACCCAAACAGAAATAAGGTATGCCAGAGGCTGTGAGGTGAACAGGGATGCAACATCTGGATTTTCAGAAGCTGTTGCTGCTGCCGCTGGTGCAGATGTCGCAATCGTGGTGGTCGGGGATAAGTCTGGCCTGGGGAGGGATTGTACTGTAGGCGAAACCCTGGACAGCGCAGACCTGCGTTTGCCGGGGGCACAGCAGGCACTGTTAGAAGCCATTCACGCGACCGGCACACCCGTGGTGGCCGTGTTCATGACAGGCAGGCCATACAACCTCACCTGGGCGGCTGAACACGTCCCGGCTCTTATCGAGGCATGGTTGCCTGCCCAGGAAGGCGGGACAGCGGTGGCCGATATACTATTTGGGAATGTGAGTCCAGGGGGTAAGCTGCCGGTCTCTTTCCCGCGCTCAGTGGGGCAGGTTCCAGTGTACTACAACCATAAACCCTCCGGCGGGCGCACCAACTGGCAGGAAAATTATACCGATATGAGTACCAAACCCCTGTTCCCCTTTGGGCATGGTTTGAGTTATACCGACTTCTCTTACAGTGACCTGACCCTTAGCCACAGGCAGGTTGCCCCAACTGGCGCAATCACCATCAGCGTCAGGGTAGAAAACACCGGACAATACACCGGGGACGAGGTGGCGCAGTTATATGTGGCTGACCCTGTCGCCAGTGTAACAAGACCAGTGAAGATGTTAAAAGGATTTAAACGCTTTACATTACAGCCCGGCGAAGCCCAAACCGTGTACTTTGAACTTGATGTTCGCCATCTGGCATTCTATAACACACAAATGGAATATGTGGTGGAACCGGGAGAGATTCAGGTGATGATTGGCAGCTCATCTGAGGATATTCGCCTGAACGATACCTTCGAGATCGTGGGCGAAACCACGCCGGTAGAACAGGTATTTTTTACATCTGTACACATGGAATAGCCGCACACAACTTTCGTGTGCTGGCAAAATCGGAGGCGCAGGTAGCATGTTTAAATTATCTTTGATGCTCATTTTATTAACCACTTCGTTGGCCAGTGCACAGGTGCAACCAACACCCCGTGGGGCATTCTATACCGGGGAATATCCGAATTTGCTCAGCGAGTGGGGATTGAGCAACAACGAAATTCAAGCGCGAATTGACGCGGTGTGGGAACAGCTTTTTTATGGTGATGACAGCACAGAGCGAGTGTATTACCCGATCGGGGACGACATGGCCTACATTCTGGATGTCAACAACGGGGATGTGCGCAGCGAGGGGATCTCTTACGGCATGATGATCGCCGTACAGATGGATAAACAGGAAGAGTTTGACCGGATTTGGACATGGGCAAAGACCTATATGTATCATGCCGATGGCCCCTATGCAGGTTATTTCTCCTGGCACAACCTGCCGGACGGCACCATGCTTGACGACAACCCTGCGCCTGATGGCGAAACATGGATTGCAATGGCCCTGTTCTTCGCTGCCGCGCGCTGGGGAAATGGGGAAGGCATCTATGATTACGAGGCCGAAGCGAATGCCATTCTTCACGCCATGCTGCATAAAAACAAAGAAAACAGCTTCGTGACCAATATGTTTGACCCCGAGTACAAGATGGTGGTGTTTGTGCCACAGGAGGGCACAATCAGCGCATTTACTGATCCATCCTATCATACGCCACATTTTTATGAATTATGGGCAGAATGGGCGGAACAGGATCAGGACTTCTGGCGTGAGGCGGCACAGGTCAGCCGGGAGTTCTGGCATGTGACTGCCCATCCTGAAACAGGCCTCATGCCCAATTACGCCCGTTTCACGGGAGAGCCACGCCCCTGGGATAGCTATGGCGAATACTTTTATGCCGATGCCTGGCGCTGTATAATGAATGTTGCCACAGATTATGCCTGGTTTGCTGCTGATCCATGGCAGATCGAGCAGGTGGATCGCCAGTTGGCCTTCTTTTATGGGCTTGGCATTGGCCGCTACAACAGCCGTTTTACGATTGCGGGTGATCCTGTGGCACCCCAGCACCGTGCCACTGGGTTGATCGCCATGAATGCCACTGGCAGCCTGGCCGCTTCAAGTGATAAGCAATGGGCATTTATTGAAGAATTCTGGAATACACCGATCCCATCAGGTCAATATCGCTACTATGATGGGCTGCTCTATGCTATGGCGCTGCTGCATCTTAGTGGCAACTTTCAGATTCATCACCTGAATACTGCTTCATAACATTATGTGTGCGCTGAAACAGCTTTACTCTATTCAGCAGATGGAAATATATAGCTGCGGTGCTTTTTGACGTAACGTTAAATCAGGCATGTTATCCTCCCATCTGATCCTAGAGGATAACATGCCCAACGGTTTTCAGGTGATACTATAGGGACAGCATCTTAAGGCAGTTCAACCTCAAAGACCCAGGGGCCAGCTACACGGTCTCCCAGTTTTTCGCGGGCGCTGTTCATGGCTTCCTGCAAGTTGAAGCCATCTGGCACATTGATCTGCTCAATGCGGATGCCCCCGCCACCATTCTCGCCCTGCTCAAAGATCACATCAATATCAATGCCGTCTTCAGCCAGCACATCCTCAATTCGTTCCCAGTCAGCAGGGCCTTCCTGCATGGGAGTCGTCAGATAATCCAGTGTGAGGGTGATTGTGGCGGATTCACCAGGATAAAACACATCAAAGCGAAGATTGCGGCAGCGGCGCTCCATATTCTCAAGCTGTGTCAGATCTGTAATGCCATGACCACTCATGTAACCAGCCACGCCATCAATAAACACACTGGCTTCTGGCAGCCAGTCACGGCCATCAGGCAGGTCATAGCATATCTGCGCTTCCAGAGCAGAGGGGGCTACAGTCAGGGCTTCCAGCGTCACGGATAATCCCGCAGCTTCCACCGTTTGCATAGGTGCTAATTCCACCGCGTTCTGTACAGTAACGGCAAAATTGAAAATGAATGGGCCAACAGCTTCGATCATATCTCCCGGCGCATACTCACTCTCGATGCCTTCCACCATTACCCAGTCAGGCACTTCATACCCACCGAAAGTCAGCTCAAATTGCAGGTCAATTTCGTCTGGAACAGTTGCAAAGCCACTACGGAAGTAATCATTGAGGATTTCGTATTCGTTACTGCCTTCAAGCTGGCGCATCCCCTGGGTATAGAAGCTGGTCGTATAGGTAACATCCGCTGCTGATGCATCTGGTTGGGGAACAGCGCTGGCATAGGAAAAGGAATAACCCTCGGCATCACGCAGGATGATAGGTGTCGTTATAGGGTTATTAAACATTAAGGGGTCAGCTCCCTCAACGCGGTAGTTCACAAGCAACTGCTGTGTATCGACGTAAGCCCAGTTCAGAGTCACCGTGATTCCATCCACCGTCTGAGTGAGATTGAGGTCGTGCAGCAAACCGGCTTCGTCCGCAGCCTGAACCAATGGGTCTGCGTTGTCTTGCGCAGAAGTCACGCCCGCCAGTACGCCGAACAGAGTCAGGAGCAGCAGGGTGAAGCAGAATTTTTTGCTGAACATACAGACTATCTCCATATCGATCTACGGAAGTGCCTATCCTAAACCGGGTTTTACGTGGCTGACAAGCCTGGATTCCCTCACGATAGGCCTATAGCAATTTGCGATAAATTGGTGTAGAGGCAAGTTTAAAATCTTCCCCTGAGATTTATTGTTAAAGGATCTCGAATTCAAATACTAAAATGACACCAGAGGCGTTTTCAATCGCCTCACTTATAGTTATTCATTCCAGTAAATACCCATTTAGGGCGGCGTCATTTACCTTTCTTGACAAGTTCTCACCTGAATTCTTGACACCCTCCGACTGGAAGATATAATTCATACGTATAACTGATACGTACCACTAAAAACACGTGAACAAAGATCCCGCAAGGAAAAGGCGAGTCACTCAAGCGGATGTCGCGCGACATGCCAATGTCTCGCAATCTCTGGTGTCCTATATCATCAACAATGCTGGCCCGCTGTCTATTCCTGATGAGACACGACAGCGTGTTATGGATGCGATGAGGGAACTGGGATACATCCCGAATATCGTGGCGCGACGGCTGCGGGCCAAT
>JBGSXK010000811.1:0-4352 GCA_041751455.1 Anaerolineae bacterium | reverse complement strand
CTGGTATCGCCGTCGCAGGGTAGTGTGTTTCGTAAACAGTCTGCCCTGCAACTGGAGGAGAACTTTAAGCCGGGCAATGGTCAGTTCGTCCTGATCGTTGAGGATGACCTGGAAGTCGGCAAAGTTCTGGCGCTGGTGCTGGAAAGGGCGGGTTTTAAAACCCAGATCACGCACGATGTGGTCAGCGCGATGCGCATCTTTAACCAGAAGGAACCTGCTGCCATTGTCCTGGACCTCATGCTGCCAGATATGAACGGGCTGGAATTCTGCCGCTATGTGCGCCGCAGCGTCGATTACAACACTGTGCCTGTAGTGGTGGTCAGTGCCAGCGGCATGGCCGAACATATTAACCAGTCCCTTGATTCAGGAGCAGATATTTTCCTGGGCAAGCCGGTCAGCGCTGGTGAACTGCGGCATGTGGTCTCGTCGCTCATCACTCAGCGTGAAAGTGGTATCACCACCCTTAATACCAAACATCTGGTGGGCACTGCGCCGCTGCGTGCCGTGCTGCCAGAAAGCCGTCGTGACTCTGTTGTGCTTTTTGTGGCCGGGCACGCGGACACACCGATTACCCTTACCATCAACCACCCGATTACCTTTGGGCGCGCGGCTAGCCTGCCGGATAAAACTTATGTTGATCTGACCCGCTTCAATGCCATCGATTACGGTGTTTCGCGCACACATATGCTGCTGCACAATAGAGATGGCGGGTTTTATGTGGAAGATGCCAACAGCATCAATGGTACCTATCTCAATGGCAGCCCGCTGGAACCGCATCAGCTCACACAGTTGACCAACGCCGACGAAATCCGCCTGGGGCAGTTGCGCATGTATATCTACTTCCTGACGGATAAAGAGCGTGAAGAAGGTACTATGTCCTGAGTGCAAACCCGTCAACTGGTGATCGCTTGTGCCTCATGATAAGATTATAATTAATATAACATGCAGAGGTAGGAGCGATGTCAAAGGCCAAACTTAAAGTCGCGCGTGACCTGATTAATGAACTGAATTATGAGGCCGCACGGGCTGTGCTGCGTGGACTGCCCGATGATCCTACTGCGCGGGAGTGGCTGGCGAAACTGGATCGTATTGCCCCCGAAGCCCCACCCGCCGAGGCCGGGAAAACCGCGCCCGTGCCTGCTGTGCGCCCCACCCCACCGGACTCGATCCGCCATCTGCCCAGCAACCCGGCTTTGCAACCTCGTGCGGTTACACCATTGCCACGCTTTGATCCCGAACCTGCTTTCCCAGAACTGGAACAAAAACCGCGTGTCACCGCCCCGGCACTGCGACGTGCGCAGCGGCGTGTACTTTGGCTGCGGCTGTGGCAGATGATCTGGGGTGGTTTAGCGCTGGCGGCGCTGGTGTGGATTCTGTACGGCATTTACGGCACCTTCCAGGGCACACACCCGCTGCTCGGCCAGATTCGGCAGACGGTGACAGGCGCAGTGAACGAGGCGGCGGGCACTGTCGGCAGCCAGCTTCCGGTAGGCAGCGAAGTGACCGACACCGTGCGCAGTACAGGTGACAGCCTCAGCACAGTCGTCAGCCTGAGTTTTTTTACCTGCTCTGGCTTGCCATTTATGCTGGTGTTTCTATCACTTTACCGCCGCACCAGCAGCACCCGCCGCGACGAGCGCCAGCATAAAGAAGTGCTGGAAACGATGCAGGCGGGTCAGTCATAAAAGTGTCTGGCATCTGTGCAGCAATCATGACTCTGAATGAGAGCTGAGGGCTGATGCTGGTCTCGCCCGCCGTGCCCGCCACCACAGCCATGCCCAGATCAGTGTCGATGCCGAAAACAGGAAGAACAGCGGATCGCTGGGGACACGGTAGCGCGTGGAGGGATGAAAAGCCACATACACGAGTGTCATACTGAGCTGTACAAACCACAGCAGCGAAACTTGCCGCCAGTTACGTGCGGTCAGCACCACGCCAACCAGCCCTAAAGCGAACAACCCGCCCCAGTAGAAACGGTGCAGGGTGCGCCCGACCTGATCGAATAAACCTTCAGAGTAGACCGCCACTGGGTCGCCCGGCGGCAGCCCCTCCATCGTCAGACCACCCTCACGATCCGGCGTGATCTCAACATCACCCTGATAATCCAGCGGTGGCAGCCTGCCCTCCACCGGGTTATAACGTGGCGCGATGTCGATGCTCCAATGCACCAGAAATTTGACCCACAGCAGTTCGGGAATTTTGTCGGGGTTTTCGCGCAGGTAGGCCAGTGCCAGCGCGAACCGTTCTGCATCGGCCTCGCGGCTGTTGGTGTCTTCGGTCTGCAACTGCGGCGATGTCCACTGCACATCATACCCGGCGCGGAACACCGGCACGGTGTATTCACTGTTGCCCTGCCAGAAGTTCGCGCCGCTGGTGGTGGTCATAAACACAAAAGCCTCATAAATCCCATAGTTACGGGCAATCCAGGGCAGCAGCACCGCCGCACCGATCAACGCGACAGGCAGCAGGCGCAGGATCGTCTGCCACAGGTTGAGCCGGAACAGAAACCACACTGCCGCCAGCAGTGCCAGCGGCGGCATAATCGGGCGTGTGAGCATGGACAGCCCCAGCACCAGGCCGGCCAGTCCCGCCAGCAGCCATGTTTTCGCGTCCAGCGTATCGCGCTCGCGCAGCAGCACCAGCAGCAGCACAAAGGCATGAAGCCAGAACATGAAAAAAGGGGTATCAATTAACGTGAGGTTCTGGAAGATCAGATAGGGGTAGCAGGCGTACATCAGGCCCGCCAGTGCCCCGGCCCATGCCCCCTGCGGCAGCAGGCGTTTACCCGTTTCGTACAGCATCAGGATACAGGTTACATCCAGCGCAATATGGAACAGCCCCACCTGCCAGTAGCCCCGCCCGAAAAGCCCATATACCAGTGCCAGCGCGTAGCTGTACAGCGGCGGAATGGCCGCGTCCGGCTCGTCCGGCGTACGCCCATAGACCCCGGTGTCCAGCAGGTTACGTGCATACTCGTCATAGGCATTGCTGCCATGTACTGCGCCAGTGGTCACGAAGTCGAAGATATTCGGGAAAACGGCTAGTACGGCCACTCTGATCGTAATGGTAACGAGGATAACAAGAACAAGTTTGTGCGCGGTCAGTCGGGAGAGAAAATTCAGGTGTAAGGGCGAAGTATGGCTCGCCCTTACGGGGTGATGGCTCATCATTTCTTCCGTGCTGTGATGGCGACAATATCGAATGGATTGATGTACAGCGCCCACCCGGAGAGCCTGAATGTCCGCTCACCCACTTCCAGTGCTTTCGCCAGCCAGGGGAAATACATGCTCAGGCGGTCAAGGAACAGGCGCAGTGTGACATACTTGCCTACATGGCGCACGTCCACCACTTCTAGCCCGGCATCTTCCAGCATCTGCCGCAGCGTTTTGATCGAGAAGTAATAAATATGCTCCTCGGAAAGTTTATAGCCCACCCAGCGCCGCCCGGCCATCTTCGCGGGCAGGCTGTCCACATCCGGTGTGGCCAGTGTGACCACACCGCCAGCGCGCAGCAGCTCCGCTGCCCGGTGGATATAGGCTTTCGGATCGGGCACGTGTTCGATAACGTCCCACAGGGTAACAAGGTCATAAGCACCCGGCTCGAAGCTCAGGTCAGTCAGTGTACCGTGCTGGGCATCCAGGCCGAAGTGTTCGCTGGCGTAATCCACGGCAAACGAAGATACATCCAGGCCCTCTACCTGCCAGCCGCGCCGACGGGCTTCATCCATGAAAAAACCTACTGCACAGCCTACATCCAGCAGTTTGCCCACCTGAACAAAGCGCTCAATAAAGGTCATGCGCCTGTTTGCCGTGCGGCGGATATTGGTCTCGTCCTTAATATAATCGGCGTAACCCACTACACCGGATTCATTGTTATGGAAGTAGGTTTCGCCATAAAGCGCATAGAGTTCATTGGCATCCGGGCGCGGGCTGACATAGACCAGGGCGCAGTTCTGGCACTGTACAAGTCCCAGGCCATTCTCTGGACAGTAGGGCTGGCGCTGCTCACTCCCGCACAGGTTACATGGGACATGGTTACGTACCACATCCGTGCTCACACGGGGTGACAGCACTTCAGGCTTGAGGGTCTGTTTTGGCAAGGTGATCTGACTCCTGATAAATTTTACGCCCCGCAGGGCGCATAGAGCAGGCGCATTCTACCCCGCTTAAGTGGACTGAGCAACCGTGATCTCTTGCACAGGAATGCGTTACGAGTATAATCATAATCGGGAAATTTATTTTCGGGATAAAGAATGTCCCCTTCAGCTAACGGTCTTTATATCCCCATGGAAAAATTCGCTGCCTGCAATCCCGGTGCGCCAGCGACACAGTAAGTGCAAAAGTCATAAACTA
>JBGSXK010000810.1:0-2370 GCA_041751455.1 Anaerolineae bacterium | reverse complement strand
GCAGATGGGCGAGGTAGTGGCCAATTTTTTAAGCAAATATTAGAATCAGAACCTATTCAGGATTTGATACAATCAAAATATTGAGCGATCAGGCAAAGGATTTGCTTATGCTGCGCGGGTTGATCAAAAAAATTCCACAATCCAAGACGACGCTGCTGCGGAAGGCGCGCGAAAGTGCTAATCCGCTGGCACTGGAGGCGCTGGAAAAGCTACGTGAACATGGCAGCATCACTGATGGCAGTCTGCGGGGGGTGGACTGGCAGAAGGCCATGCTCCAGAATGCCCGGCTGGCAAAGGCTGCAATGGAGGGAATCATCCTGCGCGAAGCCAACCTGACCGGGGCTTACCTGGGCGCGACCCACCTGCAGGAGGCCGACCTGCAAGCTGTAAATTTGCAACGCGCGAATCTGTGTGATGCTCAGCTTGCCCAGGCGAAACTGGCGGGGGCAGACCTGCGGGAAGCCCACCTGGCCGCAGCTAACTTACAGGGGGCAGACCTGGCGGGTACAGACCTGACCGGGGCCAACCTGTGGGGAGCAGACCTGCGCGGAGCAGACCTGACCGGGGCGAACCTGCTAGGGGCGAATCTTTATGGCGCACGCTTCGATCATCAGACACGGCTGCCTGATGGCGTGCCGTGGGCACCTGATGCTGATCTTGCGCGTTTTACCGATGCGGCGCACCCGGCACTATGGCAGCATTAAAACATACCTGAGCTATTTATGAACCTGAATGAGGGTCGATGTTACAGCGCCGAGTTAAGCTTCCACTCATACAGCACAGTACACAAGGATGTCTACCCGGCAGCAAACTGCCCTGATTTTATGGGTTGTTCGAGATTATGGCACCCTGACTTTTAACCAGATTTATCATGTTATTTTTTCAGGTGAGCCTAAGACAACTCCCCCCAGGGACGATTTAATCAAGCGTGAGCCTGGAGCAGCCCATGACGCGATAGCAATCATGGTTGCCATACAGGGGCTTACCCAAATCCTTACGATCCAGGGTTTACTCCAGGCCGACGGCGATCCCCCGGCATATAAGGTTTCACACGCGCTTCTGGCTGTTCGCAGCTACTTTCACCTGAGCCTTACTAATCATATTCTCAGCAGTACGCTGGTGATGGCAGAACCCATCTTTGGTGAACCGTTAAACACCCCTCAAGAAAACTGGGCAGACGTTTTTGTAATGATGCCCTTTCAGGAGTTGCTCAAACCTGTTTACGAAAATTGTATTCTACAGGCTGTCACATCCATCAATCTCACCTGCAATCGGGGTGACGACTTTTTCTCCAATCAGGCGATCATGGATGAGGTATGGTCTGCCATCTATCACGCCCAATTGTGTATCGCTGACTGCACAGGGCGCAATCCGAACGTGTTTTATGAGCTTGGCATTGCGCACACGCTTGGCCGCCCCTGTATCCTTGTCGCACAATCCGCCGATGACATCCCATTTGATATAAGACACCGGCGAGTTATTGTGTATACACCTTCCCCGGAGGGATTAGAGATATTCCATAATTCACTTATTCAAACTATTCATAGGACATTAAGCACCTGAATTTTTACGCATCTAATCTAATCCTGATTCGATTTTCAGCCTGCAATCCGCTACAATGGATTCAATAGATTGTGCTTTATTTCAAGGAGGGTTTTCCCTTGCACGTGGTCGTTTTTACCCGTAGTACGCCGGATACCGCTGCAAAAGTTGAAGTGAGGGCAGATGGCAAAGTCACGTGGGGTGACGTAGCAACAGTGGTCAACCCCTGGGATGAATACGCCCTGGAAGAGGGCATACTCCAGGCCAAGAGCGGCGGCGGCAAAGCTACCGTGATCGCCGTTGGCCCGGAACTGCACAACGAGGCGCTCAAGCACAGCCTGGCAATGGGGCTGGACGAGGCAGTGCGTGTGTGGGATGCTGCACTGGAAAACAGCGACAGCCTGGGTTATGCCAGTGTGGCGGCCGCTGCGGTCAATAAGCTGGGCGATGCAGACCTGGTGATCTTTGGCAAAGAGAGCGTGGACGTGGGCACAGACCAGCACAATTACCAGACGGCGCGCAAGCTCGGCTGGCCAATGCTCAGCTATGTATCCAAAATTCTGGAAGTGGATTATAACGCCAAAACCATTAAAGTGGAGCGCCTGCTGGAACAGGGTAAGCAGGTTGTCACCAGCAAGCTGCCCGCTGTGATCAGCGTGATGAAGGACATTAATGAGCCGCGCTATCCTTCGTTCATCGGCATCCGCAAAGCCTCCAAAGCCGTCATCCCTGTATGGTCGCTGGCAGAACTGGGCCTGGACACGCTTACAGCGCAAACCCAGGTCGCTGGCTTCAGCAATCCCCCGGCACGTCAGGTGCAGGTCGAGA
>JBGSXK010000809.1:0-5232 GCA_041751455.1 Anaerolineae bacterium | reverse complement strand
TCGCCAGCAGTTCCTCAAGTGATTTTTCCTGATATTCCGGGTAATTTTCCAGTGCAGCATTCAGGTTATTAATATACGTCTGATGATGTTTACCATGATGAATTTCCATAGTGCGCGCATCAATATGGGGTTCCAGCGCATCAAAAGTATATGGCAGTGAAGGTAGTGTAAAAGCCATGTCATTTTCTCCTTGGTGTTTTATAGAATGATACAAACCCACCTGATAATAACATATCCAGTGTTAAGAGGCGATGAAATCAATCTATGATAACAGTAAGAATTAAGCAAAACCCGACTTTCGTACAGGTCTGCAATGGCCTTTTGACGACGGGCAGCAGGGATGATAGCATGAGCATGGTTCAGCAAAGCAGGTGGTATGGCACAGGCCCAAACTCTTAAAACAGCGCCCTGGCAAACCTATGCCATTCTGGGGATAGGTCTACTGGCGGTTTCTATCTCCGCCATTTTCATTCGGCTGGCACAGGCAGAAGCGGTGCCGTCGTTGCTTATTGCGGCGGCACGCCTGGGCATTGCCACACTGATTCTGACCCCGATTACCTTACGCAGCTACCGGGCCGTCCTGCTCCAGCTTACACGTCGGGATTTACTCCTGGTCACTATCTCCGGTGTTTTTTTAGCGCTGCATTTCATTTTCTGGATTACCTCACTGGAATACACCACAGTGCTGATCAGCGTGGTGCTGGTTACGACCACGCCTCTATGGAGCGCCCTGCTGGAAGCACTGTTTTTGCGCACTCGGCTTTCACAAAGAACACTTCTGGGGTTACTGGTGGCAATCGCAGGTGGGGTAATGATTAGCCTGCCCAGCGCGGATGGCACACTCGAAGTGGGACAGAACCCGCTTTTAGGTGGCCTGCTGTCGTTGGCGGGCGCTGTGGCCGTCGCGGCTTACCTGGTCATCGGACGCAATGTTCGCGCCAGGCTGCCTCTCTTCCCGTATATCTGGCTGGTCTACGGCATCGCGGCCTTATTCGCGTTGGCGGTGGTCGGGTTTAGCGGGGCAGCGATTACCGGGTACAGTCCCAACGCTTATCTCTATATGGCGGCTGTCGCCATCTTCCCGCAGTTGATCGGCCATTCCTCATTCAATTATGCGCTGGCATATCTTTCGGCAACCTATGTAGGCATTGCCTCTCAGCTAGAGCCTGTTGGCAGTGCGCTTCTGGCATTTTTTGTCTTCCAGGAAGTACCACGTCCCGCCCAAGTCATCGGGAGTCTGATCGTTCTGACGGGGGTCATCCTCGCCAGCCTGGGGCAAACCTCTCGTTCTGATTGAGCATCTGACAACCAAAGGTCTGTACACATTCATTATGGCAAGCGTCGAAGCACTTCATTACCCGCGCGTCCACTGGCAGCCCTATCTCATCATGGGGGGCGGCATCTTTGTCGGCTCAATCGGTGTGGTTTTCATCCGTAATGCTCAGCTCGCCCATATCCCGACCATCGCTATCGCAGCACTGCGCCTGCTGCTTACCTGCGCAATTCTCACGCCCTTTATCTGGCGGCAGTATCAGGGGCAGATTCGCCAGTTAACCCCGAAGGATTTTATCTTCACTGCTGTGGCAGGCGTGATGTTCGCTTTCGGGATGATCGCAGGCTTCGAGTCGCTCAATCACACCAGTGTGCTGATCGCCGGGGTGCTGGGGTCGTCTGTGCCGTTATGGGTCGCGCTCATGGAGCGCGGTATTTTAAAATCCCCACTGCACCGCAATGTCTGGTTGGGGCTGACTCTGGCGCTGGCCGGCAGCACCCTGATCTCGCTGTCAGGGCTTGGCGGCGGCACTGGCATTGGCAGTAACCCGCTGCTGGGTGGTGGTTTATCCTTGCTCAGCGCCCTGGTAACAGCGGTCTATTTTCTGTGCGGGCGCTCAATCCGTCCCCATATGTCATTGGCACCCTATCTGTGGCTGCTGTGCGGCTTCGCGGCCCTAACAACCCTCACCATCGCGTTTTTTACCCATACCTCACTCACAGGTTACTCAATCAATGGCTACTTCTGGGTGCTGCTGATTACCCTGGGACCACAGCTCATCGTACAGTCGTCCTTTAATTATGCGCTGGCCTATTTTTCCGCGACCTTCGTCGGGCTGGTGACACAGCTTGTCACAGTTGGTAATGCCATCGCCGCATTGATCGTATATCACGAAATCCCCCTGCCCATCCAGCTCGCTGGCAGCGCCATCATCCTGGCTGGCGTGGCGCTGGCAAATTTACGACATCACCCCAAAGGCTGACCCCTATGGCAAAAGCACAGGCAATCCCCATCACCACCGAGTCTCAATCGCTGCCCTACATCATGCTGGTCGTAGGGATCGTCGTCGGTGCTATCGCGCCAATCTGTGTCCGACTGGCACAGGCCGAAGGTATGCCTTCAATGGTGATTGTGGCTGGTCGCCTCTCGCTGGCAACGCTGGTACTCACCCCCTGGGCACTACGCAATCATGGCACGCATTTAAGTCGTCTGAGCCGTTCAGACCTGCTGTATACTGCACTCGCCGGTTTAATGCTGGCCGCGCATTTTCTCACGCTGTTCATCGCCTTCGAAAATACGAGCGTACTGGTTGCAGGGGTCATCAGCGGCTCAACACCCTTGTGGGTCGCACTGATGGAAGTCTTTTTTCTGAAGTCCCGCCTCAACCAGACTGTCTGGGCAGGCCTGTTTCTGGCGCTGGCAGGGGGCACGGTCATCGGCTTATCTGGTCTGAGCGGCAATCTGACCATAGGGCAAAATCCGCTGCTGGGGGGTGGTTTGGCGCTTATCAGCGCGATTGTCGCAGGGGTCTATCTCATTGCCGGGCGCAAGATACGCACCCACATGCCGCTGCTGCTGTTCTTATGGCTGGTCTTTGGCTTTGCAGCACTGGCAGCGCTGTTGGGAGTGTTGGTGCTGGGGCTGCCACTTATCGGATACAGCACGCAGGGCTATCTGTGGCTGGTGGTTCTCACTATTGGTGCGCAGTTGATCGCCCAATCCGCCTTTAACTACTCGCTGGCATTTTTATCTGCCACGTTTATCAGCATCGGTGGGCAGGCGGTGACGGTCGTCGCCTCTACTGGTGCGCTCTTTATTTTTGCAGAAATTCCGCGCCCGCTGCAAATTGTAGGCAGCGCGGTGATTATCCTGGGGGTGGCGCTGTCAAGCATTGGTCAGGCACGCCTGCGCACTGCTCCCTTGCCAGAGCCACCCACATAACTTCACGACTCACGGTCTGTGACCGAAATCCCGAAATAGCTGGATGGCCCCGGCCACACATCAAATGGAGGCAGTTCATTGGGCAGCATCACTGGTTGCAGCAAAGTTTCCAGTGTACTGTCCTGAACCATCTCTTGTAGGGTATATTCCACCAGCAGCCGAAAATCAATATCGTTGCGTGGTACACTGAAAGCGACATACTCGCGTGTATACCAGGGATCACAGCCTGCACAGCGAGTCGCCATGCGCAGTTCATCTGGCCGCGCCTGCACATGCGGAATGAGCTTCAGGCTGTCGCCAAAGGCCACATCGGCATTTTCATCTTCCAGGATATATGCGGGCACGTCCTGTTCGCGAATCATGGTGTAGATGTTCACGTTAGTATTTACACTGCGTGCCAGGTCATTTACCCGGTCGGCAGCCCCCGGCTCACTGGCGAAGACCCCTACCCAACGCCCACCCCGCAGATCATTAAAGCTGTCGAAACGGCTGTTCATCTCTACCATCAGGCGATCACCATGCAAAAAATAAGGCGTGGTAAAATCTACCCGCCCGGCCCAATCCCAGGCCGGCTGCACCCCAACGGCGAGATCAGCCTGACCACTTGCCACCAGTTCCAGGGGGTTTTCCGCACTATTGGGCAGAAACTCTACAGTTGCGCCCCAGCGTGTGATAATCTCATCGATCACTGCCCGATTAAACGCATACAAACGTTTTTCACTTTCCGGCGCATCCTCGTTGGGCATCTCTGGCAGCCCTGCCACCCGGATTGGCTGGTTGCTCTGAATACGGGGGATCACATACTGGGTTGGGTAGGTAATCTCTGCACTAAACTGATCCAGCGGCGGCATTTCATCACCCAGATCAGCATAAGCAAAAATAAGTCCCGGCGGGTAGCTCATGCCAGGGAAATTCGACTGGTAAATTTCGTTCATGCGGCCATTGGTCGCCAGCATTTGCAGGGTGCGGTTGATCAGATTACGCAGGCTTTCGTCCTGTCGCCGCATCGCAATAGCATAGGGCTGTGGCAGCAGCACATCGTCAAGGATACGCACCACCCCCGGCTGAACCAGTCCGCGTAAACGAGTGCGGTTGCTCACCAACCCATCAATCTCACCTTCCACCAGCGCCACTAGCCCTTGATCAAGCGTCAGATATTCGACTACTTCTACGCGGATACTGCTGCGGCCCTGCCATTCTGCTACGGCTTTGGCAGCAGGGGTGCCCAATACAACTCCCACCTTACGCCCGTTAATGTCACTCAGGCCGGCTGCGCCATCATCCTCACGTACCATCAGTGCCATACTGCCCTGATAATACGTCTGGCTGAACTCGACACGGGTATCCATCTCACGGGTATGCACCTGCGCCGCAGCCAGAAAATCCACCTGCCCGCTGAGCAGCATGTCCAGAGCCGTCTGGCGTGTCACCTGGACAAACTCCACCTCCACACCCCACACATCACCCATGCTGCGCGCCAGGTCTGCATCAAATCCCGCCACATCTCCCCGAATATTCAACAGGCCAAACGGCGCTTCGTTGAACAGAATCCCTACCCGCACCATGCCATCACGCTGAATCCGCGCAAGGGCTGATTCCGAAACCAGTGCATCCACCATGCCATTTTCGACAAGCGGCACCAGTGTCGGCGGCACGAGAGTCGGCACAAATATATCATCTTGCAGCTCGGCCAGGGGGGCAATCGCCAGCAGCCACAGCAGCAGCAAGGCTGCCCATAACCTGTGCTTCATCGCCATCATCATCTATTCCCTGTAAATGTTCTCTTGGTGGATATAAGCCAGCACACTGTCTTGCACAAGGTAGCGGACGCTCATCCCCTGACGAATACGATGGATAATCTCGCTGGAGGAAATTTCCAGCACAGGCGCATCCACCATCACGACACGTTGTGAGATGCCGGGGAGGAGGTCTTCGTGCATCCCGGTGTAAACATGATCGCCGGGGCGGCGCATCACCGCCAGCTTGCACAGGCCGATCAACTCCTGCGCCCGATTCCA
>JBGSXK010000808.1:0-2231 GCA_041751455.1 Anaerolineae bacterium | reverse complement strand
CCAGCCACAGCACCAGCAGCCCCCAACACCAGTCTCTAGCCTTCGGCCTTCCCTCCAAGTTTGTCTTCCACCTGATCGGTAGTGATACCCTCAACAGCAATGACCTTTTCACGACCATTCACACCAGCGACAATTTCGATCTTCTCAGAGGCTACTTCCAGCCGTTCTGCCAGAAAGCTGACCAGTTCCTTATTCGCCGCAGGGTCGCCTGCCGGGGAAGCCTGTAAGCGAATCTTCAATGCACCGTCTTCCTGGATGCCAACAACCTCAGTATTAACTGCCCTGGTGACCACCCGCACAGTAAAGGCTGCACCCCCTTTGGCATCGGTAATCTCAAACTTACGCTTCTCTGGCATAATCTTCCTCTTATTTCCCTTAATAATCCGAGCCTCTTCGGATTAATTGCTGCACTTATCTTTCATTGTACTCCGAATTTCGCACAGCAATCTCACAAGTCATATGAAGATTGGGAATAAGGTATGAATATGCGCCACAAGCCGTGATCAGGCGATCATGGTAATGATCTGCATAATGACGAAAATTCCCAGAAAGACCACCATCGGACTCCAGTCAATCATACCTGTGGATGGCAGCAGATCGCGAATCGGCTGCAGCACCGGCTCGGTAATATCATACAGAAACTGCACAATAGGATTGCTGCGGTCAAGATCGGGGAAAAAACTCAGCAGCACCCGTACCAGCAGAATCAACTGGAACAAACGCAGCACCAGAAAAATGACATTGAGTAACAGGTCCATAGCCTTTAAGTCCTTCGTTTACTGCCGCTCACCAAAAATCGCGCGGCCTACCCGTATAATTGTTGCCCCTTCTTCAATTGCCACTGGGTAATCATCGGTCATACCCATACTGAGATCAGGCAGCGGTACATCAAAAGTTTCTGCCAGTGCCTCGCGCAGCGCCGCCAACCCGGCAAAAGCAGGACGTGCCTCCGCCATATCCTCGACAATCGGAGCCATTGTCATCAGCCCACGAACATCCAGGCCCGGCAAAACCAGAATCTGCTCCACTTCCTGCCATAATTCAGCTCGTACAGCAGGCTTCTGCGACCACCCCGCAGCGTTTAATCCACTTTTGCTTTCCTCGCCAGAGATATTTACCTCCAGCAGCACGGCCAGTTTTGCGCCACCTTCCATCATGAGCCGGGAGAGCCTGGTAGCTAGTTTTAGGCTGTCCACAGAATGAACAAGCTGAAAGAAAGACGGCACATCTTTCGCTTTACGGCTCTGGATGTGACCCACCATATGCCATGTCAGAGGCACAGGCGCTTCACTATTCACAGCAGGTATTTTGCTGCTTGCTTCTTCTACGCGATTCTCGCCAAAATGTTGCACACCTGCTGCCACAGCTTCCAGCACCGCGCTGGCTGGATGCGTCTTGCTCACAGCCACCAGCGTCACCTGGGACGGGTCGCGTCCACTACGCGCACAGGCCGCCGCCATATTTTCATGGACCTGAGCAATACCCTCTGCGATCTTCATAGCGCAATCACCGCTCCAAAGCGCCCGGTACGGCCTTGTTCTGCCCGGTGCGAGAAAAAATCCCTATTTTGCGCAAAAGTACAAATCTCCGCCACTTCAATGTGCTCCACCCCCGCCCGTTGCAAATCACGCCGATTAGCCTCCCACAAATCAAGGTAAGCCGTACCATCGGCAGCATCGCGCCGGATCAAACCTTCCGTAGTGCCAAAATAAACCCGCACGGCTTCCACCACTTCCTCCCCAACCTGATAATGCTCTGGCCCAATGCTGGGGCCAACCCCAGCTTGGATATTATGTGGCTTACAGCCATAAGACCCCACCATCAGCCGCACCACATTTGCCCCCACGCCCTGTACTGTGCCACGCCAGCCCGCGTGAGCAATGCCGACCACCCCCTGCACACCGTCATAAAACAGCAGTGGTGTGCAATCGGCAAAACGCATAGAAAGTGGGGTATCGGGCTGATCTGTAACCATGCCATCGGCCAACGCCAGCCAGCGCCGGCCATCCACTGGCCCCTGCGCCATCACGATATCCCCACTGTGAACCTGCCACACTGAGCAGGCGCGTTCATCACGTACCCCTAATGCGGCATACATGCGCTCATGGTTATAACGCACGGCCTTTGGGTCGTCCCCCACATTCCCCCCCATATTTAATGAAGCCCAGGGAGCCTGGCTCACACCACCATGCCGGGTAAAAATTCCATGAGTCAGTTCCGGCCACAACTCA
>JBGSXK010000807.1:0-1947 GCA_041751455.1 Anaerolineae bacterium | reverse complement strand
GCAGGTTCACCGCGCGTGAAACCGTCACGTCCTCTACCGTCTTAGTCACCTGCTTCAGCGCCACCTGCTGGCCTGTGAGACGATCGTAGGCATGATAAACCACGCCCATCCCGCCCCGGCCAATTTCATCACCCAACTCGTAACGCTTACCGATTATTACCATTGAGGTTCACTCTAGGGGACAGCTTTACAATTTGCAGATTTTCTCTTAACACGCTGTAACACGCAAACCAGACCATTGTACGGGGTGAACAGTGCTATAATTATAAACAATAGTTAAGCGCTTAATGCTAAAAAGGACATCTGCTTTGAGAAACGTTCTCCCGTTTAATCACGATTGGCTTTACCTGCCTGCTGAGGCCAACGCCGATATATCCGACAGCGCTTTCGAGCCTGTCACACTGCCCCATGCTAATATCATCCTGCCGCATCACAATTTCGACAATATGGAGTACCAGTTCATCAGCACCTATCGCAAGCATTTTCGCCTGCCAGAGGCGCGAAATGGCCGCCGGGTCTATCTTGATTTTGATGGCGCGATGATCGCCAGCACGGTTTATCTCAACGGTCATCTGCTCGGCGATTATGAAGGGGGTTATACGCCGTTTTCGTTCGATATGACGGACTACCTCAACGAACAGGGCGACAACCTGCTGGTTATCCGGCTGGATTCGACAGAACGCCCGGATATTCCGCCCTATGGCGGCGTGGTCGATTACCTCACTTTCGGCGGCATTTACCGGGATGTGTGGCTGCGCTATGTCGAGCCAGTGCATATGGCGAATGATGTTTTCGTTCATGGCAGTGCTGTTATAAGCGACGAGCCTACACTTGACATTCATTTCACACTCAAAAACCAGTCGAACAGCGACAGCAAACGTAAAATCGCTGTATGGTTCGACGGGCAACCCTGCGCCCTGGAGCAGGATACGATTCAGGTACAATCTGGCAGCGACCAGAAGGCTCATTTCCAGTTTACCCCACCACTGGCCTCACCTCTCAAGCGCTGGACGCTGGATGATCCCCATTTATACACTGTTGAGATCAGGCTGTTTGAAGGGGGCAAAGAGGTTGATTACAAGCGCAAGCGGATCGGCTTCCGTGAGGCGGAGTTCCGCGATGATGGCTTCTACCTCAATGGCGAGAAACTGCAACTGATGGGCCTCAACCGTCACCAGACGTATCCGTATATTGGGGCTGCCGCGCCCAAACGCCTGCAAGAGAAAGACGCAGATATTATCAAGTACGAACTGGGCTGCAATATTGTACGCACGTCACACTATCCACAGTCGCCGCACTTCCTGCGCCGCTGTGATGAGATCGGCCTGATGGTCTTTGAGGAAATCCCTGGCTGGCAGCATATCGGCGATGAGGACTGGCAGGGCATCAGCCTGCGTGATGTCGAGGCGATGATCGTGCGGGATCGGAATCACCCGTCGATTGTGCTGTGGGGGGTGCGCATCAACGAGTCGATGGATAACACGGCGTTCTACACGCGCACGAATGCACTGGCGCACAAACTCGATCCGACGCGGCAGACAGGCGGGGTACGCTTCTGGCTGCACAGCGAACTGCTGGAAGATGTTTACACCTTTAACGATTTCTCCAACAGCGTGCAAGACCCGACCCACACCCCCCACCTGATCTGCGAGTTTAACGGGCATATGTTCCCGACTAAAATGTGGGATCAGGAAGAACGCGCTGTTGAACATGCCCTGCGTCATGCAAAAATCCAGAATCTCGCTGCCGGGCACACACAGGTCAGCGGCGCGATTGGCTGGTGTGCGTTTGATTACAACACACACCGCGAATTTGGCAGCGGGGATCGCATCTGTTATCACGGGGTCAGCGATATGTTCCGTCTGCCGAAGTTCGCCGCCTATTTCTATGAAAGCCAGCTTTCGCCAGAGGTGCGGCCTGTTCTGCGGGCGGCGACCTACTGGACAA
>JBGSXK010000806.1:0-13682 GCA_041751455.1 Anaerolineae bacterium | reverse complement strand
TTATTACGATCTAATGCTTCCTGCACCTGTTGGACAGTGGTATCCCATCCTTTCCAATTTGCTTCCCATATCCCTGGGAAACCATGAATACCTACTGCATCAATATGCTGCATCACACCCCGCTGCGACAGGACATCATAGAAGCCAGGGTCTGTAGGGCTAAGGCCGCCAAGCAATGTTTTACAGCCATGCAGATGCACACGTTCCGCAGCCTGGATCATCATCGAAACAAAAATTGACCAGTCAGGGTCCAGCGTCCAATCCCACTCAGTCAGGTTATTGGGTTCATTCCAAAGCTCCACCCACTCGAAAGAG
Source organism: Anaerolineae bacterium (assembly GCA_041751455.1). GTDB lineage: Bacteria > Chloroflexota > Anaerolineae > Aggregatilineales > Phototrophicaceae > JAIOHN01. The sequence continues at coordinate 13,367 of JBGSXK010000806.1, read as the reverse complement.
TTTTTGAATCGGCTTACCACCCAATCCACAAAATCTGAAAAGTCCTTTGGATCACGTGGAGGTGAGTTGGTTGCGCGAGCAATCCCAAGCGTGGCTGGTGTGTAAGTGATACAGGGTAAAACCTCGACCTCTTGTGCTAAACGTGGAATAAGCCAGCTATACCATTCGTCACCCTCACGACGATGAAAATCGGCCCAGGAAAGACCGGTGCGCAAATGCGTCACTTTAAGCTGCTTCAGATCCTTAAGGGTTTGTTCTACCTTCTCGTATTCACCGATTTTGAACCATTCCAGTACGCCAATAATCATCCGACTGCCAGCCCTCTCTTAATAAGCTCATTGGTTGCTTCTGCCGAATGGTCGTGAGCGATCTGACCTTCCAACCACTGTGCCAGTTCAACCATGCCTTCTTCAAGGGAAATTCGCGGTTCATAACCTAATACGGTTCGCGCTTGTGAAATATCGGCAAAGCAGTGTCTTATATCTCCCACACGGTACTTGCCCATAATTTCAGGGCACAATTCTGTTTTGCCAAGTACGTTGGCCATGTATTCGGCCAGATAACGTATGGTGTACTTATTACCACTGCCGATATTAAACGACTGATAGGCGGCCTCGGGCACTTCCAGGGCCAACCGACAAGCCTGTGCAATATCACGGACATGAATGAAGTCACGCATCTGGCAACCGTCTTCAAAGATAATCGGGGAATTATTATTGAGGAGACGTGAAGCAAAAATAGCCAACACCCCGGTGTATGGGTTGGAAAGGGCCTGATAGGGGCCGTAGGTGTTAAAAAAGCGCAACGCCACGGTGGGTATGTCATAGGCCTGGCCGGTCAGCAGGCAGAGTTTTTCCTGATCGTATTTTGAGAGTGCATAAACAGAACTCAGGTCAGGTGGTTTATTTTCTGGTGTTGGAATCGGCTGTAATATCTCTTCATCGTCGTTATAAACCTCCCAGCGGTTTTCCTGTAGTTGTTGTTTAGTGCGCCGGGCAGCCGTATAAATCGCACCCGCAGAGTCGGAATACAAACCCTCACCATAAATGCTCATGCTAGAAGCCACTACCAGTGCTTCAATCGGATTTTTGATAAGTGCTTCGAGCAAAACTGCCGTGCCCAGGTTATTGATGCTGGTGTAATGACACAATTCATACATACTCTGACCCACGCCGACCACTGCTGCCAGATGACAAACAACATCTACGCCGCGTAATGCTCGATAAACTACATCAGGATTGCGTATATCCCCGATAACAAGTTCCACCTCATCACTGAGATACGCAGGACGGTTTTGTTCCTCACCGTGGACCTGTATTGCAAGATTATCGAGAATACGTACCTTGTATCCCTGGTTGAGTAACTCATCAGCCAGGTTAGAGCCGATAAAGCCGGCACCGCCTGTAATTAATGCCTTCCTGCTCAATGCATGACACTCCTGAAACTCGCAATGCAGTACGGTGAATAATGATAGGTTACATAGCTTTAACAAGTTGATATAGAGGTAGAAGAACCATTCTTTTATAGTCGGGAGAGTAAGATACTGCCCTCCATCGCACCTGTACTTCTGGCGCATATTTATTGGCCAATAGTGCCATTGCACAACACAATATCTTTGATAGTGGGCTTATAAAACGAATGCGCCCGTGAGATCACGGGCGCACAGGATTTATGGCATGGGTAGAGTGGGTGCTTAATTAATTCGACAATTGCCCTGGGTTTGGACACCACCGCCCCGGCGCACCCAGACATTGCCAAGATCGGGATAGTGGATGCGATACCAGGCACGATCATTGACCCGCCTGCCACGATCGGCGCTCCGTGACGTACCTGACAGATAAGTGAGAATATTCCCATCAGGGCGTTCGTAGGCAGGGGTGTTATCTCCATACACTACAAAACACTGATTTTCCGGGAAAATGGTCGGATTGTTACCGGGTTGCGGGGTCGGAGTAGGGAGAGGGCTGCAATTCCCTGGTTGCAAAGTGTAACGCAAGGTGATCTGCTGGTTGCCAGAGTAAGCACGCAGTTGGTGCTGCTCATTATAATAGGCACCGACCAGCACAGGGACAATCACCACGTAATTAGCGCCGGGGTTGAGCGCTGGGAAGCTGCCATAACTGGTAAATGTGACTTCGCCCGTGCGAATATTCACATCCTGGAGGGAGATTGTGCCCGGCTGTGAAACCGCATTGCCGATATTGGTGATGTTCACCTGTACATTAAATGTTTGCCCGCAGACGGCGTTATTGCCCTGAATGGCGATCCCATTGGGGATGACATTGGCAATAGTGGGGGGGGCTGTGGGCTGTGGTGGTTGGGGCGGCAGCGGCGCGGGCGGCGCGACACGCGGCAGATTGCTGATATCCCCTGTCACCGCCACGACGGTAGGCGAAACCCAGCCTGCTAACCCGGAGGGCAGTCTGACCTGGAACCATCCACTGCCGTTGCTGCTGAGCGCCAGAACCTCGGCTGTGTCGCCTACACTGAGATAACCCACCTGCGCGCAGCGATAGTTATCGACCAGGTCGCAGCGGCGCACATTAACCGAAGCCAGCCCTGCTGAAGGTGTGACAGATGGAGGTGTGTCGGCGGGCGCGGTAGTCGGTTGTGCGGTAGGCTGACCAGTGGGTTGAGGTTGGGCCTGCTCGTCTAGCGCCTGCTCGATGATTGTCTCGATTACCTGGCTAAAACGCTCGTTGCTGACGCGGATCGGGCTGACCATAGCTGTATGAGATTGTCCATCACGGGTATTGACGACCAACCGCAGCGCGTAAAGCCCATCTGCTACACGAGTCGTATCTATGGTCGCCAGCGTATCGCTAATGACTGGCCGTTCAATAGCGATGGTCATGGGTATCCAGGGCGCGTTGTCGGGCAAGGAGAGGTCATTATTCAGTGGCAAATACTCCAGATAATAATAAGCCATTCCTGGTACTGCGGCGGTGCCGGTCACATCGCCGGTGCCCCACACTTCACTTACTGGCGGTGGCCAGGTGATTTCTACACCAGGAGCAGCCTGTCCCTGTGCCAGCACCAGGGGAGCAACCAAGCTGACTACCAACAGACACAAAACACCTATTACTCTCTTTCGCATGTTTTTTCTCCTCCGACTATACTTTCCCAATTTACTCACTTCAAAATCTGTGATCGAGCCAGATTTTATAAGAATTTCTAAAACTGCGCTACTAATGTTTTATGACTTAGGAATATTAAATAAATTACTTTAACAGCAGACAAATTAGGTGCTGATTCACGTTATCCGGGCAAGCGATACCAATCTGGTTAAGGAGATATAAATGCAGGTCGGGATTATTGGTGTGGGGTCGATGGGTAGAGTTCATGCGGACAGTTGGCAGAAGGCTGGCCTCTCTATAAGAGGCTTTTTGGGAGGTATGTCTGACCGGGGAGCGAAACTGGCGGCAGAATATGGCGTAACGCTGTACCCTGATCTTGATGCTTTGCTGCAAGCAGTCGATGTGGTGGATATTTGCACACCCACCCATCTTCATTATGAAATGGCCCTTAGTTCAGCAGCGGCCGGAAAGCATATTGTGTGTGAGAAGCCGCTGGCGCGTACAGTGGCCCAGGGCAGGGCGATGCTGGCGGCCTGTGAGCGGCATGGTGTGAAACTGCTTATGGCGCATGTGCTGCGCTTTTTCCCGGAGTACGCTCGTATTCAAGACAGGGTAGCCGGGGGCGAGATCGGCCAGCCCACTGTACTGCGTCTGTTCCGACGCAGCCGCTCCCCGAAAACTACAGGTGAAAACTGGTTCTTCGACGCTGAAAAATCGGGTGGGGTGATTATGGATTTGATGATTCATGATCTGGATTATGCGCGTTGGGTGGCGGGGGATGTGGCGCGTGTTTATGCTCAGCAGACCGGACATCACGCGATGGTGATGCTAACGCATGTCAGCGGGGCGCTTTCCTATGTGGAAGCGTCATGGGATTACCCGCCGCCGACCTTCTGGACGGGTGTTGAAATCAAAGGCACAGAAGGCTTTATCCAGTACGATTCGGAGGCGGCGCTGGCTGCACCGCCCGATGTGGAAAGCCCTTATACCCTGCAAGCCAGGGCGTTTTATCACGCGCTGACTGCTGACCAGCCCATGATTGTTTCCGCACAGGATGGGCTGGCGGCGGTACAGATTGTGGAGGCAGCACTGGAATCTGTGGGCAGAGGGCAGTCGGTGAGCCTCAATCAAGCCTCGCTACGCTAATGATCAGCTCAGGAGCGCAGTGACCCCAGCGAAACCACTGCATCCAGATTAGCCGGGCGGTCCGGGTTCTGTCCATTTGCCATCGCCCGATAATAGGCGAGAAGCTGGAGAACAGGGAGGTATAACACCGGACGTGACCAGGCAGGCAGGTGAGAATCCAGTACGACCCGATTGTCCTGAATTCCATTGGTAAGCCAGGAAGCCTCCTCAGCAAGCGCAAGAGTGCGGGCACCACGGGCATGCATCTGCTGTACGACGGCCAATTCATGCACGTGCGCAGTGGGCGTGAGCAGCCCTGTGATGAGTGTACGTTCAGTGACCATCGACATTGGGCCATGCCGGAACTCCAGGGTATGGAATGCCTCGCTGTGGGAAAGCGACATTTCCTTCATTTTCAGCATGGCCTCGCAGGCAATACCATAGAGATGCTGGGAGCCGAGGAAAAAGAACTGATTAATAGCCTGATCTTCGCCAAGCTGTTGTGCTTGCAGGTTATACTCATCAAGTAGCCGCGCACAGACCTGCGGCAGGTCTGCAAGGCTGGTGTGATCGCCTGCCCCGGCACAATGGGCCGCCAGCAACTGGACAAGCACCGTCATCGTGCTGAAGGAACGAGTCTGGGCTACGCTTTCTTCGCGGGCACTATCGACAATCAGTGCCAGATCCGCCGCCTGTACGAGGCGGCTTTCGCTGTAACAGCCGACGGTGATGACTTTCCCCTGAGCGATTTCACGAAAGACCTGGACAGCCTCGACTGTCTCGGTGGTTTCGCCAGAACGTGAAACAGCTACCAGCAGCGTTTTGCTATTTTTGAAATAGGCTGCTTCTGGATAAAATACAAGTTCTGAGGCGGGATAGGCACGGGTGGGGATGCCTGTTTGGGCCTGGAACAGCGCTGCCCCTGTCAGCGACAGATAATAAGTAGAGCCGCAGCCGGTGAAAATCACCTGATCAAATGTGTGCTGCTGCCAGAATCGGCTCAGTGCCGCCGCCTGTGACGCAAAAACCGCCAGGGCTTCCGCCCAGACTGCGGGTTGGCTTATAATTTCAGCGTAGGTGTGGGCTCCGCGCTCTGCCATATTAATAAACTCCTCAGTGTTCATAAGATAAGACCGTTGATGTCATCGTACAGGCTGCGCTCTGGCAGGCGGGGTGCCAGTTGGGAGATATTGCCTGGATACACATCACATTGTCCATGATGGACGACGACAGTACCCACCGCTGCGCCATCATGAAGGGCGGTGAAGGCCGTCTTTGCCATCTGTGCCGCCAGCAGGCGATCCTGATGACTGGGAGAACAGCCTCGCTGACCATGACCCAGGCGTGTGTCGCGGATCTGTAGACCGAAACGATTTTTGAAATCATCTACCAGGGTGCGGCTGGCCGCGATGCCTTCTGACATGATTAACAGAGCGTAACGGTGGTGTCTGGCTACACCTGAAAGGCGCTCAAACAACCACTGCCTGTCATAAGCATACTCTGGCACGAGGACGGCGTGTGCCCCCGATGCAGCGGCCACCGCCAATGCCAGCAGCCCCGTGTGCCCGCCAAGAGTTTCTACCGCGAACACCCGTCCGGGGAGGGCATGAGCAGTTGCCAGGATGCCATCAATCGTGTGATGGGCAAAGTTACAAGCGGAGTCGAAACCGATTGTAATGTCAGTGCCAGGTACATCGTTATCAATTGTGGTTGGGATGCCGATGCAGGGGATGTCCAACGCTTCCAGAATCGGCGGGATATGGCGCAGTGTGCCATCACCGCCCAACAGGATAAAGTTATCAATCTTGTGCGCGGCTACTACTGCTGCGAGCTGCTGCTGCCCAATGGGATCTCTGAGCACCGGGTCACGGCTGGTAGGGAGATATGTGCCACCCAAACCTGTAAATGGTAGCAGTAAAGATGGCTCTATGGTGATGATATTTTCGGCCAGCACGCCCGCAAAACCTTGCACCGCCCCTATCAGGGTGTCCCCATAGGCGCGCGCCAAGAGCGCGTAGTGGAACAAAAGTGTGTTGATACCGGGTGAATCACCACCACTGACGACGATAAGTGTTTTCATGTATATGTGCAAGGAATTGATCGGATTTTGACATTGACTATACATAAAAATTCACGAATAATCAAATATTGGCATTAAAGTGTAGATAACGGTATTCTCAATAAGATTTATACAGGAGGAATGAGCGTTATGCCAAGAACACTAACCCCTGGGCGCTGGCGCGGGTTAAAGATGACCAGCGACGCACAGGATTTATTTACTATCCTGGCATTTGACCAGCGCGGCACCTTTACGCAGATGCTATCTGCAAATACGGGCTATATCGAGGCTGTCACCATGAAGCATGAGGTAGTGAGCGCACTTGCGCCGCTGGTAAGTGCCGTGCTGCTGGATGCGGATTATGGCCTGAAAGCCGCACTGGATCTGCCGCGCAGTTGTGGCTTACTGATGGCGGTTGAGAAAAGTGGCTACAGCGGTGATTCGACTTATCGCCGTGCAGAGATGTACGATCACTGGAATGTTGAGAAGATCAAGCGGGCGGGTGCATCGGCAGTCAAGCTGCTGGTCTACTATCACCCGGAGGCAGGTGCTCTGGCTGAGGAGATTGAGGCGTTGGTGAAAGATATTCGTGACCAGTGCCACCAGCATGATTTGCCGCTGTTTGTGGAGCCAATCTCCTACAGCCTGGATGCAAGTGTGACCAAATCCAGCGCGGCCTTTGCAGAGCAGCGCCCGGCTATTGTACGGGAGACCGCCCAGCGTTTTAGCCGCCTCCAGCCTGATGTGTTGAAACTGGAATTTCCGATAGATGTGGATTTTAATACTGATACTGATCAATGGAATGCGGCCTGCGAAGCAATCAGTACTATCTGTGATGTGCCCTGGGTACTGCTGAGCGCGGGGGTCGATTTTGACATTTTCGAGCGGCAGGTTCTGGCGGCCTGCCAGCATGGCGCAAGTGGCTTCCTGGCCGGACGCGCAATCTGGAAAGAGTGTGTGCCCATGTCGCCGGAGGATCGCCAATCGTTTTTGAAGACGGGTGCCGTGGATCGCCTTAAAAGCCTGACCGACATTACCGGGCAGCACGCGCGGCGCTGGACAGAATTCTACCAACCCCTCGCTACGACGGAGGACTGGTACAGCCACTATTAGAGCAGGTGGTTGTAATATGCCGAATTAGGTTTTACAGGCAGGTATACGATAACATAGATGTACTCTGTATTTGTGGATTCATCAACTTGAAAGCGCCTTTTGTCAGGCAGATACCGTTTATGATTAAAGATGAACGACTGCGGGTAATCCTGGACAAGGTTCGGGAGTATGGCAAGACCACTGTTTATGACCTGAGTGAGCACTTCGGGGTGAGTGATATTACCATTCGCCGCGACTTAAAAGAGCTTTCCGACCAGGGATTGGTGCGGCGTGCGCATGGCGGCGCTGTTTATGCGGTGGATGTAAACGAAGAACCCTCTGTCATCCAACGGCTGCTGCAAAACCGTGATTGCAAAGAACGCATTGGGCGGGCAGCCGCGGCACTGGTCGAAGACGAGGACACGGTGTTCATTGGCTCAGGCTCAACCGCGACTTATGTCGCGCGTCATTTAATTGAGCGTAAAAACCTGACGGTGATTACCAATGCGGTCAACATCGCTGGCGAACTGGCCTCCGCTGAGAGCATGACAGTAGTGGTGTTGGGTGGAATGCTGCGTGCTTCTGAGCTTTCGATGGTAGGGCATATTACCGAGCTGGCACTGCACGAAGTGCGCATGGATAAGGTGATTATCGGGATTAAAGCCATCAGCCTGAAGTCTGGGCTGACGAGTGATTTCCTGCCCGAAGTCATGACGGATCGTAAAATCCTGGAGATGGCCTCCAAACTGATTATCGTGGCCGACCATACCAAATTTGACAAAGTCGCTTCAGCGTATGTTGCCCCGGTGCAGCGGGTGACTACACTGGTAACGGATAACCGGGCAAACCCGGAAATCCTGGAACAAATTCGTGGATTGGGGGTGGAGGTTATTGCGGTTTGAGAGGTCGTAAGACCTCCACTGTCGCGCCAACCACCCCCGTCTCGCCGCGCATCTCGCCCAGCACAATCTCGACCTCGCTGTAGTAATCGCCTGCCAGCTTCGCCAGGGTATTGTGATAATCACCCACGAGGGCGTTAAACTGTTTGCGACAGGCTTGCAGGAGAACATCACCAGCTTCGGTAGTGCCGCCCGTGAGGGCGATTTTGTCGGGCAGGAAGATGGGGCTGAGGATCGCCAGGGTTTGCCCCAGGTAAGAGCCAATCTGCTGCATAATAGCGCTGGCTGTTGAATCACTGCCCTGTCGGGCGGCCTGAATCACCTCATGGGCGGGGACACTGTGACCATAGCGCTGCTGCGCCAGGGCTTCAATGCCGCGCACCCCACACAACACCTCTGCCGAACCACGCACCCCGTAAATATCGGCTGCGCCATCTGGCTGCAGAATCATGCGCCCGGTATCTCCCGGTGTGCCCTCGATGTAACGCAGCGGCTCACCGTTGGCAATCACCCCCGCGCCCAGCCCGGTGCCTATCGCAAGACAAAGAAAACGACGTGAACCTTTGCCACTGCCATAAGTGTATTCCGCCAGGGCGTGAGCAGAGAGGTCGTTATTGACTGTAACAGGCAGATGAAACTCGCGCTCGAACAGGCCGTGCAGGTCACATCCCCGAAGCGCGGGCGTGTTGTTGCATAGAATTGGGCCACGCCGTGCTGCATCAATGTGCCCATGTACTGAAAGACCGATTCCGGCTACAGGATAGCCTGCACTTTGTATGACCCGATGCGCATGGGCGAGCAAGTTATCCAGGTAGGGGGCAGGGTCGATGCCACGTGCCTCAGTGGGAATACGCACGAAAGCGGTAATCTCGCCAGTGGCATTTACCAGCCCGATTTTGGTGTGCGTCCCACCAATGTCGATTCCGAGAGCCAGGGATGTGGTTTCTGCCATAAAGGTATCCTTATAGCTCCTGTACCCGAATCGGTTTGCCACCTGCGGCGCTGGAGCGATAGGCCGCGTCAAGCAGTTCTACCGCACGCACTCCGATTTCGGCAGGTGAACGATTCTCATCCTTGCCTAAAATAATATCCACAAGATTATTGGCCGGGGCGAATTTGGGATAACGTTCATCCAGAGGCAGCGGGCCATAATGCTGCTCGGTGCCATCAGCTTTACGGATATAGAGTGTGCCCTGAACATTTTCCAGCACCACGCGGCCCTGCTCACAGTAGACCTGGATTTCGTGCTGGCCGCTATCGCCAACGCTGATGTTACCTGTGCTGCCGAGTACGCCCACGATGGGATGATTACTGACCGGCTGGAAGCGTACCGCGATGGCATCTGCCACATCTACCGAGAGGCCAAAGTTTTCCATAAAACAGGTGACCGTCTCTGCTTGCAGCCCGGTGAGAAAAAATAGTGACGCTGCCGAATGCGTAACCTGCAAATGCCCCTGACCGCCACCAGAAAGTGCCGGGTCAGCGTAGGCTGTGCCAGGGCCGGTGACAGGATAATTAAAGACATTTTCATAAGCTGCATCATTGCCACGTAAAAACTCAATCACCATCGAGCTGAACAACGATGAGACATACTGGATAGCCCCTAATTCGCCGGAATGGATAATTTCGCGGGCGCGGCGGGCGTTTTCGGTGTAGTTCCAGGGATAGCCGACGATGAATTCCACGTTTTTTGCCTGAGCAAGCGCCAGCAGGTCATGAGCATGGCGTGCCTTGAGTACCATTGGCTTATCGAGCATCACAGCCAGCCCGGCTTCCAGGCATGCCCTGGCGACTCCGTAATGGGCGGCGTGGTTTACGCAGACGATTACACCGTCCAATCGTTCCTGCGCCAGCATTTCATGAAAGTCGGTATAGGCCTGGATGTTACCGTAAGTTGATGCGGCCTTCTCCAATGCTTCCGGGCGCTTATCGGCCAGGGCGACCAACTCTGCATCCGGGTTGTTCATAAGCGCCGGGATATGGGCGGTGGTGGACCACCAGCCCGCGCCGATCACAGCGACACGCGCTTTTTCAGACGACATTTTTGCTCCTCAGAAAGAATAAAGTCCTAATTCTGATTCTCAAGTTCCAAATATTTTGCCAGCGCGGCACTGCCACGCTCAATATGTTGCTGCATAAAGTGCCCGGCCTGCACTGCGTCACCGGCATCAATCGCGTCCAGAATGTGCTGGTGTTCCTCAATGACCATCTGGGGGCGGTGGGGGACGACGAATAATGTATCCCAGGGCGATTTTATCCAAAGGGTCTTGATAATCTGGTAGAGCGTGGGGGCTGTGGCAGCCTGATAGATGAGCATATGGAACTCGCGGTTGAGCCTGAGCAAGGGGCGATAATCCGCCTGTTTGACTGAGAAGGCCATCTGATGATGCAGCGTATGGAGATGCTGCACTTCTGAGATTTTCAGGTTGGGTACACCTAGACGTACCGCCAATGCCTCAACGACGCTGCGGATAAGGTAGATTTCGCGCGTGTTTTCCAGACGCACTTCGGCCACTTCCACACCGCGATAGGGGCTGTGACTGAGGACTCCTTCAGCGATTAACTGCTGGATAGCCTCGCGCACGGGGGTAGAACTGACATTGAAGCGCTCAGCCAGTTCCTCTTGCAGCAGCCTCTCGCCAGGCTGGAGTTCGCCGGAGAGAATAGCATCCCGCAGAATTTCAACCATGATGTCTTTTTTTGTTTTCTGGTTCGACAAGCTTTTGCGCGCCATCGCATTCACCTAAAATGGCTTATGGTAAAGCTTTCGTGTGGGCCGCCAGATTGCTTGACAGGATGCCCTGTCGGTAGCTATTATATACAATGCTGCTGATTATATAACTTTTTGCCTCTGATGTGCAAAATTAGGCATTTTTAAAGATAAGGATTGAAAATTGCTTTTTCTTCTACCTCCAGGCTGTTTTCGCCACGGGACTTACCCCTGCAAATGTCGGCGTGAGGTCATGCCATGCGTCTGACCGTGAGTTCCTACTCGTTTGAGGTTATCCCGCTGGAGGGGACGCTGGCTATCGCGCAGGCGATGGGCTTTAAAGCGGTAGACATCGCCGGGTTTCATGCGCGTGGACGTGCCAGCTACGAACCGGATGAAGTAGGTGCCAATCCACAAAAGTATGCCGATGATCTGAATGAACTGCTAGGCAAGTATGAGCTGGAAGCACTGGATTTCTTTCCGCAATTTGGTGCCAACCCGGATGAGCGTTCTTTGAATGACCCTGACCCGGCAGCACGCCAGAAAAATACAGAGGCCTTCAGGGGGATTGCACGTTTTTGTAAACTGGTGGGGATGCGCAGTGTCACCGTACTGCCGGGGGTCGATCATCAGGGGCGCAGCCGGGAGCAGAATCTTGATCTGTCGGGGGAGATGCTGCAATTATGTGCGCACATTGCTGGAGAGGAAGGTGTGCTGCTGTGTTTCGAGCCGCATATGGGATCGGTGTGCCCAACACCGGAACTGACACTGTCGCTGCTGGATCGTACACCCCAGGCTAAAGTCACGTTGGATTACGCTCACTTTTTGCTGCAATACATCCCGGCAGAGCGTATTCACGCGCTTATTCCATATACCGGGCATTTTCATGTTCGGCAGGCGAGACCCGGCAAATTGCAAACACGTTTTGTCGAGGGGACACTGGATTTCGTGGAGATTGCGCGGCGATTAGAAGCCGCAGGATATGATGGCGGCCTGTCGCTGGAATACGTATGCTCGGACTGGTATGACCTGAACCAGATTGACACACTCCATGAGACTATGGTGACCAAGGAAGCTTTAGAGCCGTATGTCAGGCTTTAGAATGGGTGATTCATGCTGCTAGAGAACAAAGTCGTGATTGTGACGGGCGCTGCAAGAGGCATTGGAGAAGCAACCGTGCGCCGGATGTGTCGTGAGGGGGCATCTGTCGCTGCGGTGGATATTGAGTCTGAATTAATGCAAAGTGTGGCGGATGACGTGCGGCGGGTGGGTGGACAGGTGACCGCCTGGCAGTGTGATGTCGCTGTGCCGGCAGCCGTTGAGCAATTGGTGCAGGATGTCGCTGCGCGCTTTGGCCGACTGGACGCACTGGTGAATAATGCCGCAATCTGTCCCCGCATCTCAATAGAAGATATGACTGAAGCCTGGTTTGACAGACTGATGAACATTAACCTGAAGTCAGTGTTCTTCCTGTCACGGGCCGCAGCAGAAGTTATGAAAGGGCAGCATCAGGGCAGGGTTGTAAACCTGAGTTCAACGGGAGGCAGGATTGGCGGGGTGTACAACGCAACGGTTTACGGCGCGACTAAAGCGGGAGTGCTGGCGATGACAAAATCCTTTGCCCGCCATTATGCTCCGTACAACATCCTGTTTAACGCTGTTGCGCCCGGCGCAGTGGGTACACGGCTTATTACAGAACAGCCGCCGGAGGTGCTGCAAGATGTTATTGAGGGCGCACCGCTCAAGCGGCTGGCCGACCCGGCAGAGATTGCCAATGTAATTACTTATCTGTGCAGTGAGGAGTCTTCCTGGATGACAGGCGCGACGGTGGATGTTAACGGGGGGACACTGATGTTATGAAAATTACCCAGGTAGAGGTTATTCCGCTGGTGCGCCAGCTCGAAACGCCGTTTGAAGGTGGGACTTATCGCATCGCCAATCGTTATACCCTGGTTACACGGGTGTATACAGATGAAGGGTTGATGGGGGAAGCCTTTGGCGGTGATGAAGACATGACGCAGGAACAAATTGTGGGATTGATTCGTGATCACTTTGCTCCCTTGCTCGTTGGCACAGATCCCCGTGATGCCGAGCGCCTGTGGGATGGCATGTTCTATTATAATATCGACCTGGGCAATCGAGGGTTGCATCAGCTTGATATGCGTAACCGCGGTATTCTGATGCAGGCCATTGCCGCTGTAGACAATGCTCTATGGGATTTGAGGGGGAAGATATATGGAGTCCCGCTGTATAAACTGCTGGGTGGCTGCCGCGACAAAGTACCTGTGATCGCTATTGGCGGTTATTATAAAGCGGGTAAGGGGCAGGATCAGCTTAATGAGGAAATGCTGCACTACCGTGAGAGCGGCATGGCCGGGGTGAAGTTTAAAGTAGGCCGGATGAGT
>JBGSXK010000805.1:0-5929 GCA_041751455.1 Anaerolineae bacterium | reverse complement strand
TCAGCGCATCCGCTGCGAACAGGCCGCCAAATGATCCGGTATCCGACAGCACTTCAGGGCCGTAGGTGGCATGTACGGCGGCTTTCATTAACTGTGTGGCGCGGTTGCCAGCGGCAATGTTCACGCCGGATTGCGCATAGGCATTATTCTGGGTCATAGTGTGATCCTGTTTAACCAGTTTTGGGTTTCCTGGGGTGATCTGAAATGCAGCACTTGCAGATGAGCGTATTCAGGAAGCTTCAGCAGATGCGGATACTCACGTTTTTGTCGGCCATAAGTTTGAAGTACCCAGATTATCAGCGAGTCCCGACTGAAGAACTGCGCCCGCCAGGTTTCCCGATTGCCTGTTCCCCACAAATCTTCCTGAGTAATAATGCGTTTCAGGCTGCGTTTGAGTACCCGCCATAAACACAGCAGAAGAGAATAATCCAGCCAGATGAGCGTGTCGGCACGTGTCCAGATAACATCACGTGCTTTACTGTAATTCCCGCCAACAACCCATCGCTCACCCGCTAATGCTTCACTGACCGATTGGCGGAAAGCGGGTGTCGGCGCGGCCTGCCAGCCCGGCTGCCAGTGAAGGGCATCCACTTCAACAAACTCGGTATTAAGCCTCTCTGCTAATTGCGCCCCCAGTGTCGATTTACCGCTGCCGGATGTCCCTACAATCACCACACGCCGCATCATCGTTTGCCTATATCACGGCGATAATGCATTCCCTCAAAGTGAATATCCCGCACGGCGGCGTAACTGGTATACAACGCAGCATCCAGTGTCGCGCCAGTAGCGCTCACCGCCAGCACCCGTCCCCCGGCAGTGACATATTGATAATCAATGCGGCCTGTGCCCGCGTGGAAGATGATCACGTTTTCATGCCGTGCAGCTTTATCCAGCCCGGAGATGAACAATCCCTTCGGATAGTCATCAGGATAACCGGGCGCAGCCAGCACTACAGTCGCACATACGCCAGGTTTCCATTGAATTTCGATTTCACCCAGCCGGCCTTCGACACAGGCCAGAAGGATTTCCAGCAGATCGCCTTCCAGCAGCGGCAGAATGACCTGTGTTTCAGGATCACCAAAACGGCAGTTAAATTCCAGCACCTTTACCCCAGCAGGGGTTAACATCAACCCGGCGTACAGCACCCCCACGTAGGGCATCCCCTCAGCCGCCATGCCGTCAATGACAGGCTGTAAAATCTCGCGCCGTATCTGCTCGATGAGTTCCGGAGTGGCTTCTGGCGCAGGGGCATAAGCGCCCATGCCGCCGGTATTCGGCCCCTCGTCATGATCGTAAATCCGTTTGTGATCACGGGCAGGGGGCATCACCGAAACAGTGTGACCATCACTGAAGGCCAGCACAGAGAGTTCTGTTCCGGTCAGCCATTCTTCAATGACGACCTGCTGACCTGCTGTGCCAAAGGCCGAGTCCAGCATAATCTGTTTCAGGGCGGCCTCGGCCTGTTCGTGGGATTCACACATGAGTACACCTTTGCCCGCCGCCAACCCATCAGCTTTGACAACCAGCGGGCGATCAGACTGGCTGATATATTCCCGTGCTGCGGCATAACTGGTGAACGTGGCATAAGCCGCAGTCGGGATGTGGTGGCGTTGCATGAAATCCTTGGAGAACGCTTTCGAAGCTTCCAACTGCGCCGCCGCCTGTGTAGGGCCAAAGATGCGCAGGCCTGCCGCCTGGAACGCATCAACGATGCCCGCCGCCAACGGTACTTCCGGGCCGACCACTGTCAGGTCAATATGTCGCTCACGCGCAAAATTGACCAGTGCACGGGTATCCTCGGCACGGAGAGGGATATTATGCGCGGTGGCCTCTGTGCCCGCATTACCGGGGGCAGCATAAATTTGCCCGACACGGGATGAGCGTTTAAGCGCCCAGGCCAAAGCATGTTCACGCCCGCCCGCGCCAACAATCAGTATGTTCGCGCTGTTCAACTTCCCCACATGCCCTCCAGCAGCATTTTGTCACGGTCTTCGCTGAACAGCCATTCCGGGACACTGACCGGATACTGACCAGAGAAGCAGGCCGTGCAGTGACCGTGTTTGCCTGTGCTGATACCTTCCTGTACAGCAGCAATCATGCCCGGCAGGCTGAGATAATCCAGGCTGTCCGCGCCAATCTGTTCACAGATTTCAGCAATATTGAGCTTGTGGGCAATCAACTGCTTGTAACCCGCCATATCAACTCCCATAAAGCAGGGGTGGCGTACAGGGGGCGATGACACGCGCACATGCACTTCGCGTGCGCCGCCATCACGCACCAACTGCACCAATGGCCCGGCAGTATTACCGCGCACAATCGAATCGTCGATCAGCACCACTCGTTTACCCTCAAGATTGGCGGTCAGCGGGTTAAATTTCAGCCGTACCCCGTCACGCCGCAGTTGATCGTCAGGCTGGATGAACGTCCGCCCGATATAGCGATTTTTGGTCAGCCCTTCTGTATAAGGCAGGCCGATTTCCTGGCTGTAACCGATCGCGGCGGGGACAGAGGAATCCGGCACGGCGACCACAATATCTGCGTCGGCGGGAGCTTCCTGGGCGAGCTGCCGCCCCATACGCTGGCGGACGCTGTGAATGACCTGGCCTTCCAGCGTAGAATCTGGCCGGGCGAAATACACATATTCAAAGACACACAATGCGCGTCGTTCAGGCTCACGTCCGCTGATCGAGGTGACACCATTGCTGTCGATACGCACAATCTCACCGGGTTCGATCTCGCGGATGTACTGCGCGCCGATGGTCATGAGCGCGCACGACTCGGACGCGACCACGTAACCACCATCTTCCAGACTACCCAGGCACAGGGGACGCAGACCGTAGGGGTCGCGCACAGCATAGATGCCATCACGGGTGAGGATGGTCAGGGAATAGGCCCCGTCAGCGACCTGCATAAAAGCCCGGATGCGGCTCTGCCACAGGTCAAGGTTATCACCGCCCAGGTCTGTATAATCGCCGTCCATCCACACCTCCGGCGGGGCGGAGAGCATCTGTGTAATGACCTCGCTGTCGGTTGTGGATACCAGCCCCACGCCGCGCCGCAGCAGCATGTGCCGCAGTTGCAGCGCATTAGTCAGATTGCCGTTGTGGGCGACTCCCAGAGGCCCATGCACAGTCTCGATAAGATAGGGCGAGGCATTACGCACATGAGAAGAACCTGTGGTGGAATAACGATTGTGGGCAATTGCCAGATGCCCTTTGAGAGGTTGCAGGTTAGCTTCATTGAATACCTGGGCGACCAGCCCCATATCTTTATGCAGATAAGCTGCCCGTCCGTCGCAGGTAGTAATGCCCGCGCTCTCCTGCCCGCGATGCTGTAAGGCATAAAGGGCGAAGAAGCTGAGGCGGGCGACATCACGCCCCGGCGCGTATACGCCAAATACACCACATTCATCATGCGGTTTATCGTCATGGTGCAGGGGAATGCTGGATAGAGCTATGTCAGATGTGGCGTTCATTTTCTCTTTCGTTTAACGGACATGGCCGTGCCACATCCCTATCTCAGACATATTGGGCGAGATTATGGATGATGCGTTCCGCAGCAGGCTGCGCGCCCGGCGTAAAATTTTTGCTGGTGAGGCGCTCATAAGCTGCAATATAGCGCCCGGCCACCTGTGCGGCAAAATCAGCAGGTAGGGAGGGCGGTATGCCTTCACCCCGGTAGCCCTGCCCGGCAAACCACAACCGCAGGTATTCCTTATCGAAGTTTTCCGGCTCATTGGCCTTGCCATAGGATTCCTGCGTCCAGTAGCGGCTGGAGTCAGGCGTGTGGATTTCGTCAATCAGTACCAGCTTGTCCTCTACCAGCCCGAACTCGTATTTGGTATCCACCAGAATCAACCCGGCCCGGTGTGCCGCTGCCTGCCCCTGGCTGAATAACGCCAGTGCCGCCGCTTCCACCTGTTCCCATAATGACTTTTCCACCAGCCCCTGTGTGATAATCTGGTTGCGCGTCAGTCGCTCATCATGTGAGCCGCCTGTGGCTTTGGTGGTGGGCGTAATGATTGGGGTAGGCAGCGGGTCATTTTTCCGCAGGCCATCGGGCAGGGAAATGCCGTAGGGCTGGCGTTCTCCCTGTACGTAGAGCGTCCAGAGTGAAGTGCTGGTCACACCAGTGATATAGCCGCGCACGATGACCTCGACAGGTAAGGGCTGCGCGTTATGGGCGAGCGTTACATTAGGGTCGGGCACGGCGATGAGATGGTTGTTTACGATGTCCTGTGTTTGCTCGAACCACCATGCGCTAAGCTGGTTCAGCACCTGCCCCTTGTACGGAATCACGCCCAGCACACGATCAAAAGCCGACACACGATCGGTCGTAATCAATAGACGCTGACCTTCGCGCTGGTAAATATCACGTACCTTACCCGTCTGCTTTACGCCCCAACCTGGCAAATCTACCTCATGCAGCGCATGAGGCACCGCCGCGACCAACTCGTTATGAGTGATCATGTTCATCCTCGATGCTCAGGCGCTCATAGATAATGGCGGACATCTGTCGTGCCCGCTCTGGCGCATCGCCCACATACGAATCTGCGCGCAGTAGGTCAATAACCCTTGCCAGCGGGACAAGGCTGGTAATACGCCTGTCGGAACATAGCGACTCGATCAGCGGGTTAGCCTTGCCTTCGCGCAGGCGATCCCAGGCGAACAGGCTGTGCTCACGGATGACTTCGTGTATCTGCTGCCGATCACCCCCGCGCCGCACCGCCTCCATCATTAAACGTTCTGTCGCCGCGAAGGTGCCATAAACTTCCAGGTTGCGGCGTATGGCGTTTTCGTCAATGCGCAGTCCTGTGATAATGCGCGTGGCGCGCAGCAGGATTTCTTCTGTGGTGAGAAATGCCTCTGGCAGCATGATGCGGCGGTTGGCCGAGTCATCTAATGTGCGTTCCAGTAAATTATGGGCGGCGTTATCCCAGGCGACGTGTGGCAGCGCCGCCAGATAGCGGGCGAGGCTGTCGATGTTTTCGGCGTTGATCGGGTTGCGCTTGAAGGGCATCGCGGATGAGCCGACCTGCTGTGCCCCAAATGGCTCTGCCCATTCGCCGAAAGGGGGCGATTGCAACAGACGCAGATCGAAGGCCACCTTGTAGAGTGTCATGCCTAAGCCAGAGAGCGCCGTTAATACTGCCCAATCCTGCCGCCGCGTGTAAGTCTGTGTGGCGATCAGAAATGCATCCAGCCCCAGCGCCTCCATCACCTGTGCTTCCATCTGCGCCGGGGTCATGCCTGTGCCTGCCAGCAGCTCACTGTAGGAGGCAGCAGTGCCCACTGCGCCCTTAAATCCCTTGCCGCGAATGGCATCACGCACCTGGGTAAGGTTATCGTAGTCGGCCAGTAAGTCCTGCATATAGGTCGCCAGACGGTAGCCGACCGTCGTCGGTTCGGCAGGCTGGATATGGGTGAAAGCCATACAGACCACCTCGGATTGGGCAGCGGCCAGTTCTGCGAGGTGAAGCAGGAGGATCCGCAGGCGATCTGTGATAAGTGTGAGGCTGTCGCGCAGCCGCAGGGCATCAGCATTGTCTTCAATGTCCATACTGGTTGCGCCCAGATGAATGATGCCGCCGCCTATCAGACACTGCTCGGCGTAGGTTTTAACTTCCGACATCAGATCATGTCTGATTTCAGCCTCGATTTCATGGGCACGCTCAATGTCCACATGATCGGCATGTCCCTGTAAATCCATGACCTGCTCCGCGCTGACCAGCCCGGCCTGCTGCTGTGCCTGGGCCAGCGCTACCCAGATACGCCGCCAGATGCGCCGCTTATTGACCTCTGACCAGATATGACGCAGATCGTCACTGCCATAGCGCCAGGTAAACGGGCTGAGGAAGGTGTCATGGTTGTAGGTGGTGATATTTTCGTGTGTGGGTGCTTGCAAGTCTGTAATCCTCATGTATCTCTGT
>JBGSXK010000804.1:0-4902 GCA_041751455.1 Anaerolineae bacterium | reverse complement strand
CGCTTCACCCGGCCATCTTCGGTGATGGTGATCGCCAGCGGCGGCGCAATCCGCCCGATGCGGATGATGGCTTCGGGGTCGGCATTAGGGGAAGGTGTTTTTCCAACGATGGGCGACCCATCAGGGCTACCACGGTCAATTCCAGTAATATGACCAATGGGGCCAGTGGAGAAGGAGAGTGTATAAGGCTCTTCAGATAGCATTTCGACATATGTATAATAGCTTGTGGGAGGAAATACAGCGTCAATATAGCCCCAAACCGCTTGAGGAATATCTCGGGCAAATGGCAATTCAATAATATCGGTATCCTGAGCGCTGATGGATCCCGTATAATGGTATGCAATATAATGCTGTTCACCATCCATATGGAGAGACACGATATCAGAGGATGATGAGATAAAGCCCATATCAACGACAGTGGCCGGTAAATCATCAGCCCCGGCGACCTGATACCTGCTCACTACATTACCCTGTTCATCCTCGATGATAATTTCGCTATTTCGATTTGTCACCGCAAAAAGAATGCCGTGGTCAAACGAGTCATCACTCATCGCAAACCAGCCATTCTGGATTACCCCTACTTCCCACGCCACATCCTCAAATTCAATCCGGCTCACCGACTCCAACTGCTCAATATTCTCTGCATCAATGACTGGTGAACGCTCGTTCTGTGCCACTGCGAGCAAGGGTATACTCAACACCAGCAGGCAGGTCAGGATTTGCAATACATTCCTACACACCTGCCCTTCAAGACGGTATAATGCGTTTATCATGGCTTCATACCTTTGTGTGGTTTTATTGTTAAGCGAGTTTACCAGGAGCGCCCCATGAACCCCCAACAGATCGAAAACGCCCTTGAGCGCGTGCTGCTGCGTGTCGAAAAGCCAGGCCGTTATGTCGGTGGTGAGTATAACAGCATCGTCAAGGATTGGGATTCGACAGATGTTAAAGTCGCGCTGGCCTTCCCTGATATTTACGATCTGGGCATGTCCAACCTGGGCATTATGATCCTCTACGAGCAGGTCAACAACCAGCCGGATATGCTGGCCGAGCGTGTCTTCAGCCCCTGGATCGACATGGAAAGCATCATGCACGAACAGCGCATCCCGCTTTATTCGCTGGAAACCAGACACCGCATCCGCGATTTCGACATTCTTGGCATCAGCCTCCCCTACGAGCAGTTGTATACTAACGCACTCAATATTTTAGACCTGGCCGGTATGCCCGTCCGCAGTCGTGACCGCAACGAGTCCTATCCGCTGGTCATCGCGGGCGGTCATGCCTGCTATAACCCCGAACCAATGGCCGACTTTATCGACGCTTTTGTGATCGGTGAAGGTGAGGAAATCATCGTCGAGATCGCCCGCACCATGCAAAAACTGCGCGGCGCAACCCGCGAGGAACAGCTTCGTGCCATCGCCGGGATTCAGGGCATGTATGTACCGCGCTTCTATGACGTGACTTATAACCCAGATGGCACAGTCGAAACCATAATCCCTAACACGCCGGAAGCACCCGCCAAAGTTCTTAAGCGCATCGTGCCAGTGCTGCCCCCGCCGTTTACCGGCTTCCTCGTCCCCAATATCGACACCGTTCACAACCGCGCCCCTATCGAGATCATGCGCGGCTGTACACGCGGATGCCGTTTCTGTCACGCAGGCATGGTCACACGCCCGGTACGTGAGCGCTCGGTGCAGGAAGTGGTGGATGCCATAGCCGAAATCATGGCGAACACTGGCTACGAAGAGATCAGCCTGCTCAGCCTGTCCTCCTCCGATTACCGCGATGTGCATGAACTCGTCACAGCGGTCAACGAGGAATATAGTGAATACGGCCTGAGCATGAGCCTGCCCAGCCTGCGCATTGAAACTGCCAGCGCCGACCTGCTCGATAAACTTGGGGATACCCGCCGCAGCGGTTTTACCTTCGCGCCGGAGGCCGCCACTGAGAAGATGCGCAATATCATCAATAAGTATGTGGCCGATGAACAGGTGTTAGAGGCTGCGCGCGCAGTGTACTCACGCGGGTGGCGCACGATCAAGTTTTATTTCATGATTGGCCATCCTGAAGAAACCATCGAGGATGTATGGGCGATCATCGATCTGTGTAAAGCCGTACTGCGCGAAGGCCAGAAAATTCTCGGCAACAAGGCTAATGTCAATGTGGGGGTCAGCACCTTTATTCCCAAGCCGCATACCCCCTTCCAATGGGTGCCGCAGGATACCCGTGAGCAGGTCTTGAAGAAGCAGAATTTGCTCAAAGACCAGATTCGCGGTCATGGCCTGCATCTGCGCTGGAACAATGTGGATGAAACCGAGTTTGAGGGTTTCCTCAGCCGGGGAGATCGCCGCCTTTGCCGGGTGATCGAGCGTGCCTGGGAATTGGGTTGTAAGTTCGATGCCTGGCAGGATCAGCACTTGCACAGTCAATGGTTGCAGGCCTTTGACGAAGCCGGGCTTGATCCCTGGTTCTACACCCATCGTGAACGTAAGACAGATGAGGTGTTCCCCTGGGAGCATATTGATGTGGCGGTCCACAAAAAATTCCTGCTTGAGGATTACCTCATGAGCATCAAAGGTGAAACCCGCGTCGATTGCCGGGATCGCTGTTTTGCCTGCGGCATCCTCCCTAAGTTTAAGGATACTCGTGCAGACACCCCGGCAGAAGCCTGGGAATGCCCCCCTGTCAAACCCACCAGCGAGCGCAAACGCGGTACCGAACGCACGTCTAACGTCACACTGATGCCTTAAGGGTAACTATGCGGATTCATGTAACAGGCCAAAACCCGCTCAATGGGACTTATCAACCCTCAGGCAACACCAATGCGACGATTGCGCTGATTGCTGCCGCGCTGCTCACAGAGCAGCCCGTGACCCTGCGCAACCTGCCGCGCACCCAGAGTGTAAGTACAATGCTTAAGCTGGCGGAAAAACTTGGCGCAGCGCTGGCCTGGCCGAATGAGCAAAGCGTCACTATTCACGCTGAGCAGCTTACACAGCGCGTGTTAAATGATAACGAGACCAGCAGTGCTACGGGTTCGCTGCTGCTGCTTGCCCCTATCCTCGCCCGTCGCCAGCATGTACGGCTGGAATTTGACTTTCCGCTCAATCGCATCCGTACTCACTTGGAAGCCCTGCGCGACCTGGGCATTGAGGTCATCACAGTTAGCGGCGCGGTAGAATGTCGTGTCGCCCGCTGGGAGTATCAGGACATTATTCTGTCACAGGCCAGTGTGACGGCCACCGCGCTGGTGATGATGCTGGCCGCCAGCCTGGGCACAGAAACCATTATCCATAACGCCGCCTGTGAGCCACATATCCGCGAGTTGGCTTCTCTGCTGGAAGAAATGGGCGTACATATCGAGGGGATCGGTTCCAATGTCCTGCGCCTCATCAGCCCGCCTGTCCTGGAAGGCGCGACCGTCACCATTGGCCCTGATCATATCGAAGCCGCCAGTGTCGCGGCAATCAGTGCGTTGTGCAGGGGTCGTGTGCAGATTGAAGGTATCCGCCAGCAGGATATGCGCATGATTGCCAAAGTTTACCAGCGACTTGGCATCGAACTGGATGTAGAGGATACTGTCATCTATGTCCCACGCCACCAGCCGCTTACAGTATCTGACCGTGAAGAAGATGTCGATGCCTCCATAGAAACCTCTATCTGGCCGGGCTTTCCGTCTGACCTGGTGGCGGTGACCACTGTGGCCGCGACTCAGGCACGTGGCACTTCGCTAATTCATGAAAAGCTGTTCAATAACCGCCTGTTATTTGTAGATCGTCTGAAAGCAATGGGCGCACAAATTGTCCTGTGTGACCCCCACCGCGTGATTGTCATCGGCGCAAACCCACTCTATGGGATTTACATGGACACCCCCGATGTGCGCGCCGGGCTGGGCATGGTGGCGGCAGCACTGGTCGCAGAGGGTAGTTCCACTATAGATAATGCTCAGGCCATTGAGCAGAATTTCGCCGGGGTATTGGGCAAGCTGCAAGCCCTGGGCGCACAGATCGAGATCGAATGACAGGTATTACCTTTGCCCATATAGGTCAGCTTCGTACCGCGCAGGTCATTCTTGGCGAGGGAAAACCTGTGCTGATGCTGCATGGATGGGGCGCAAATATTGACCTGATGCTGCCCCTGGCACAGCGCCTAGCACCGCTGGGCTATTGCCTTTACATCCCTGACCTGCCCGGCTTCGGACAAACCGAGAAATCACCTGTGGGCTGGTCGGTTCACGATTATGTGCGTTGGGTTCTGGCCTACCTCGATGCTCATGCTTTAGAACATGTCGATTTATTTGGCCATTCTTTCGGTGGGCGCTTGAGCCTTGTCCTCGGCGCAGATCATCCTCGCCGCATCCACCGGATCGCACTGGCCAACAGTGCTGGTGTCCGCGCGCAGTCGTCATCTACAGCCAGCCTGCGCCTGAAGACCTATCATACAGCGCTTAACAGCTTGCAGGTAATCGGCCTGCAAGCACAGGCCAGCAGGCTGCGCGACTGGTACAGGGAACGCTATGCTTCACCGGACTACAAAGCCGCCAGCGGGACTCTGCGCGAAACCTTCGTCAAAGTGGTGAACGAAGATTTACTGCCTTATGCTGCCCGCGTCCAGTGCTCGACGCTGCTTTTGTGGGGCGACCGAGATGAGGACACCCCACTCTGGCAGGGACAGCTCCTCGAAAAAACAATTCCTGATGCTGGGCTGGTGGTCTATGAAGGTGCAGGGCATTACAGCTATCTGGAACGCCTTCCCGAAGCTACACGCGTGATTGATTACTTTTTCAGGCAGGATTAATTGATGAACATTCGGCAAATGAAGCCAGGCCAACTGGGCGAGGCTGCCGCGTTCGTGGCCCACTTGCAGCAACACCCAAACCATCACATCGCCTACTTCGGCCTC
>JBGSXK010000803.1:0-2500 GCA_041751455.1 Anaerolineae bacterium | reverse complement strand
TCATTGATCTAAACCCTGAGCAAAATCGGCTTATCCTTTCAGAACGTGCTGCACGTGTCGAAGCGGGTGAGCGCGCCTCCATCCTGACCCAACTCAAGCCAGGTGATCGTATTCATGGTCAGATCACCAACCTATGTGATTTTGGCGCATTTGTAGACCTCGGCGGCCTGGAAGGGTTAATCCATATCAGCGAGTTAAGCTGGGGACGTGTAGGACATCCTGCCGACATTCTAAAACGTGACCAGGATATTGAGGTTTATGTCCTCAATGTGGACCGCGACCAAGGCCGCATCGCCCTCAGCCTGAAACGCCTGCACCCTGACCCCTGGGAAACCGTAACTACCCGTTATAAAATCGGCCAGGTTGTAGAAGGAATCGTCACAAATGTCGTGGATTTCGGGGCTTTTGCCTGCATAGAAGAAGGTCTGGAGGGGTTAATCCACGTTTCAGAACTGGCCGAGGGGCACTTCCTGCATCCCCGCAATGTAGTGACAGAGGGTCAGCATATTCGCGCCTATATCCTGAGTATCGACAGCCGAGCCCGCCGCCTGGGCCTCAGCCTGCGGCTGGGAAATTGAGCTAAAAGCACCGCTTCTCTTGGGCAGACTGCTGCAAAACAAGGTAGTCTGCTTTCGATTTCCTACCCCTATCCCTCAGCCTGTAGTAATATAATCATGCCAATGACGTTTATTGTTCAATAGGATTGATTCGTGGCGCAGCAAAAAACGGGCAAAACAAAGACCGCGAAACGGTCAGAAGAAACCCAGGAAAAGGCGAACCCGGAACAACCACAGAACAAATCAGTCTTTGAAGGGCGTTACACGGTTAAGCCAGAATTCTGGGATCGTGTCCTGGATTTAATTCCCCCCTGGGGCGACGAAATCGCCGCCATTATTCTGATCGTCTTTGGTATCGTCTCGCTGGTGTCACTGTTCGATGTCTCTTCCAATGCGACGATCTCCACCGCCTGGTCAAATGCGCTTACCACGCTTTTCGGCTACGGCAGTGTTGTAGTGGCTAGTGGTATTCTGCTCATGGGAGTACTCATCCTGCTGCCTAAAGCAGGCGTGGTGGTTGACTTTCCATCGCGTCGGGTGCTGGCAATCGAAATTGCCTTTCTCACGGGGCTGGCACTGATGCACCTGACACGCGGGGACGTGGAATGGCGAGCCATTGCCCGTGCAGGCGAAGGCGGTGGCGTAATCGGCTGGGGCTTGAGCATCGTGGTCGGAGGGTTGTTTGGCTCGGCCTTTGCTATTTTTGTGTACAGTACGTTGTTTATTTTCTGTATCGCCTTTGTCATCGGTGTGCGCTGGACACACGTGCTGGCTGTGCTGGGTGCTGTCAGCAAAAAATTCCGAGAAATGGGCGAAAAGCTGAGCAAGCTCCCGGCACCTGTTCCGCAGCAGAGGGTACGGGCAGCACCCACTGCACCCCCTCTCGTTGCCACACCCATCACAGAAACCAGTCGGCGGCGTGATATGATTCTCCGTATCCGCCCCAACCCTGACCATATTCCACCTTCTCAGCGTCCTGGTGCGCAGCCTGCCCCCACCCCCAGGCCAGAAACTGAGTCTCCGACTGCCCCACTTGAGGCTAAAACTCCGCTTTCTGCGGAACTGCCGTCGGCAGCGATGCCATCGAATCATATCATCCAGGAGTTCAATGCTATTGGCAAGCTTCAGGAAAAGAAGCGCAAAAGTGATGAGCAGTTCGTGACCCGGCCAGATGGACGTGTCAAACGTTACTTCACGGTAGAAGGCCTGTCCGAGAGCAAGAAAACATCTAAAAGAGATATCCCTTTGCCACCTCTGGAGCTGTTGCAAGATACCAGTATCAGGCCACCGGATGAAGAAGAAATCAATACCAATGTGGTATTGATCGAGAACACATTACTCGAATTCGATATTGACGTGGATATCGTTGATGTCAAAGTAGGCCCCACTGTGACCCGTTATGCCTTGCAGCCTTTCAAAGAAAAAACTGGCGAAGAAGGCGAAAAAGTGCTGGAGCGTACTCGTATCAACAAAATCGCTTCGCTGGCGAATGATCTGGCGCTCTCGCTGGCTGCTAAGCGCCTGCGCATGGAAACACCCGTTCCCGGCGAAAGCTATGTCGGCATTGAAGTGCCAAACAAAAATCCGGGTATTGTCGCCCTGCGCTCGGTCTACGAAAGCGCTTTTTTCCACGATCTCATGAAGCGTAAAAAATCACCGCTGCTCATCCCCCTGGGGCGTGATGTTGCTGGAACTCCCGTTGCGGTGGATATCGCACAGATGCCTCATTTGCTGGTGGCTGGCACGACCGGCTCTGGCAAATCGGTACTAATGGCGGCGATTACAATGGCGCTGGTGCTGAACAACACGCCCGACACCCTGCGTCTCGTAATGCTCGACCCCAAAATGGTGGAGCTAAGTCGTTTTAACGGTCTGCCGCATTTGCTTGGCCCAGTGGAGACTGATGGCGAACGGATCATCGGTGTGCTGCGCTGGTGTACCCG
>JBGSXK010000802.1:0-5484 GCA_041751455.1 Anaerolineae bacterium | reverse complement strand
TGACTGCAGCAGAAGCACCGCGATCACGATCCAGCCGGGAATCGTCAAACTGCGTGCGATGTCATAGATACCGAAGGAACTTTTCCCCTCACCCGCGAACAACAAGAAAAAGCTCAATAAGCTCACTAAAAAAGTCATATTTATCCTCCAAAAGAAATCGTAAAATTATAATTGCAGATATTATTTGAATGGGGAAAAGCGTGCTCCACTTTTCCCCAATTCGCATTTTAACATAATTTACTACCAGTGACAAGATAAAACTAGCGGGAAGACACAAAAACTGTCTTCCCGTGTTGAGTTATTATTCGTTGGATTCGATTTCCGGGGTAATTTCCTCAGTGAATGCGTCAGGCGGGGTTTCTTCCGTCACTTCTTCGGTGATGATCCTCAGGTTATCTGGCACACCCACCTCTTCGGTAATTTCAGCAGGTGCTTCTACAGGTGGCACAACAGGCTGTGACACAAATGGTGCGAATTTCAACACACGACCCGAACCTGCATCCACCACGTAGATATTCCCCTCCGCATCGGTGGTGATCCCGCCAACAGTGCGGAACTGCGTCGAGTTGGGGTTCTCGCGTGTGGGTTGACCGAATGACCCTACACAATTCCCTTCGGCATCGTAAACCAGCACCCGCCCCGCGTCGGGATCGGTCACATAGACCAGTCCACGTGTTGCATCCAGCGCCAGATAAGGGCGGTTGCCCAATTCTTCACGCCAGCCAAGTACCGGGAAATTATAGAGATAACCACCTTCAGTATTAAATACCGTCACACGGCGATTCCAGGTATCCGCCACATACAGACGGCCATCAGGATGGATTACAACTCCTGCGGGTTCGTCCAGTTGACCTGTGCCGCTGCCACCGCTGCCAATATCACGCACGAACTGGCCTTCAGCGGTATAAACACGGATGCGTTTGTTACCTGTGTCGGCCACATAGATCAAACCCTCAGCATCAGTGACCACTGCGCGTGGCCCCCACAGGCCGTATACAGGATCTTGCCGAGCGTTCACCCCGAATTCACCACGCTCACCCCAGCTATTGAGCAGCGTTCCTTCTGGTGAGACAACCTTCACCTGATAATTCCAGGTATCGGCAATAACAATATTGCCATCTGCCCCCAGCGCGACACTGTGGGGTCGTGTCAGGCCCAGGCTATTGGCTTCATCATCCTCCGCCAATACTCGATTAAAAGTCCCATCAGGGTTAAAGATGGAGATACGATTACTGGCTTCCTCGGCCACATAGATCAGGCCATCCGCATCCACTGTCACACCTAATGGACGGCTTAACTGCCCCGGTTGACTACCCTGCGTACCAAAGATCGTCACCGCCTGGAGAAGTTGCCAGTTTTCGTTACAGACATTCGGCTGCACATTCTCCAGCGGGTTGGCCACCAGGCCATCACCCACACCTAGATTCCAGATTTGTGAGGCCACATCTTTACGAATATAAAGATGCATCCGGTCAGAAACAGGCCAGCGCACGACATCGAAGGTTCGTCCTACCGCCTGTCCATAAGTGTCATAATCACGTGTCCACCAGATGTCGAAGAGGCCACGCCGGATTTGGGCCGCACGGGTATTCTCTGGCGAGAAATCCAGTACCCCATTGACCCGCGCAGGTGTCAGATTAAAGTAGTCCTGCATCGGCCACCACAGGCGGATATATTCAAAATGATAAAAACGATCTTCCAACAGCGGCTCAACTGCGGAGCGGTTCGCCTCCCCCACCACCACCGCAACCGAATTGTCAATCACTGGCCTGCTGGGGCTGCTGCCGAAGAACGTCGCATTGGGGTAATCACGGAAATACCATGTATAAGGCCATGAAACCTCGTTATCATAAGAGAACGACAGGGCCTTACCATCCGTCGTGCGCAGGCTGATCTCGTCAATCTGATCGAGCACCCACTTGACCGCTGGTGCACCATGCGCGTAGACGAGATATTCCGTCGCCAGGTCATAATTAACGAAAGAAGCCATCAGTGCTGAACGAGTAGTGAGCAGGCCAAGAAACAGGAACACTGCCACCGCAAACATCTGCCGCAAATGCCGCCAACCTGTACGCTCAACAAACTGATAGATTGCTAGCAGCACCAGACCACTCACGGCAACCACGGCCAGCCATTGTCCCGATTGAGCAAGCTGAGGCTGCTGCAAACCAGCGAACGGCCCGGCCTCGAAGATGAAAGGGGAGAGTACCTGAAACAGGGTGAAAAACAGCAGCGGCAGCAGTAGCAGGTAAACCCAACCGCCCCGCTTCACCTGCTGGAAATCAATCTTCTCGAAGATACCACCAAAGTACCAGCCTGTGAGAAAGATCAGCGGCAGGGTGAGGTGTGTTCCCAGCCAGGGCATTTTTTCACCCGCCAGCGTGTACCCAATGAGATTGAGAATCGCCCACCATGATACAAACAACAGAAACGGCGGCGTACTTAGCCATTCAGGGCCGCCGCGCTTCACTTTTTCAAACAGCGGCAGGTCGCGTTTGGGCTTTTCATTAAAAATCAGATCGCCTACCTGCGCATCAGCTTCAGCTACATCATGAATCTGCCCATCCGTAAAGACAGTCGGATCAGGCAGTTCTTCTGCTGGCCCATCGATGAGCGCAATTCCGCTGTGTGCTTCCAACCGTTCACGACGGAAATTCCAGAAGATCTTCAGCCCACCCAACATCGCCAGAATACTGCCTACGACGGGCAAAAACTCATAAAATGGCATGATGAGCGCCAGGTAATAATACTGCGGCTGACTACCCCGCCTTACCCCCTGCTGCTCCAGCCAGTAACCCAGACTGCCAATCATTCCTGTAGCCAGCCCGGTCATATTGGTAAACATGGTGGTAAAGAAAAAGGCAAACAGCGCGTGGAAGATCACCGCGCAGATAAGCCAGCGCTTCCAATTCCACACAAGCCCCACTGTGATCGAAATCGCCGCCACCGGAATGAGTGCCAGAATCGCGCGTTGAATCCCTTCCTGCGAGTAATCCGTCGGAGACACGCCCATCATGGTGATAATAAACGGTGTTGCCCAGGGCAAAATCAGCGTGCCAATCACCACGATCAGGTCGAGTTCGGGGAAGCGGTGTAAAGTGCGCCACCAGCCCAAACGCCATGAGGCCAGCACCACCAGCACCACCACTGCCCCTACCACCCAGGCGCCGATCAGCGGCAGGGTATTCGCACCAGTATCCAGCGCGACACCATCTTCACCAGGAATCAGCGGAGAGGCAGTTTCCGCACTGCTGGAAGAAGAAACATGCGACCGTTCCTCGATGACGATAAAACCCAGGCAAATCACCATCGCCATCGCTACAAATACGGCCAGGTCAAGCCAGCGGATGGGGATCCGGCTGCTGCGGAACGCCCATAACAGCGTTCCCACCAGGCAGACCAACACACTGGCGATCACTCCCAGTGTCCAGAGAATAAAACTGCTGGAATCGACATTGTTGAACCAGCCACCAGAAGCAATCGCGGCATCTGTCGCCCGCTGGATCGTGATAATATCCAGCACGATATACATGCCCAAAGCCGCCACCCCCGCCACTGTGATCGTCATCATCAGGAAGTAAAAGGCAGTTTTACCAGGAATATGCCACAAATACTGTCCAAGCCGCACGACCCAGTATAGAAAGAGAAACACACCAAAGATGCCGATGTAGATAAACGCAACTTCTTTTGAACCCAAACAGCCCAGCATGGCAGCGGCCAGGATAAACAGCCAGTGACTTTTACGCTTTTGTCGCTCTGGCCCATCCAGGTACATGAAAATCGCCCAAGCCATCATCATCGCAAAGAAGATGGAGGGGGTATCATGTCGGATGTAGCGGTTGTAATACAGCATGATAGGTGAAATCAGCAGCATTAATGCCGCGAGAATCGCCCCCCAGCGTCCCAACCAGCGTCGGAACAGCAGCGGGAACATGACCACCAGCACACCCAATGCTGCCGGGTAGATGCGTGAGGTAAAATCATTGTCGCCAAACAGATAATAGAAAAAGGCCGTCACATGGAACAGAATCGGCCCGTGCATTAATGGGGTATGCTGAAAATTACCATGATCGTAGAGATTCCACGAGTAACGTGTGTGCAGGCTCTCATCATGGCTCATCACACGATCACCAAGTACATAGAAGCGTGTGAAGATCGCCAGCAGGAAAATCACCAGATAAAGCGCTACTTCCCAGTTGAGTACCGCCGAGCGGTTCAGCCAGCGGTGGACTGGGTGAGTTGTGCCTTCAGCAGGCAGGGTATCTTGCGTAATTGTTGCCATCAATTTCCTCGCGCACGTACTGGTGTGCCCGGCTGGGGTATAGTGGGGAGAGAAGTCGCCGGGGTATAATCGCTTTCATGAGTCAATGAGGCCACTACTGTCGCCTCGGCTATTGCTTCGGTGCTTTCCGGGGTTTCGGTCACTCGCTCTCCGGGTTCAGGAATCGTCGGGGCAAGCATGATATCGCGATGCGCCATTGTAAAGGGCAGCAGGAACATGACCATCAGGGCCATCACCGCCAGTCCATAACGCATCCGACTGGGTACCCCATGACGTGGCAACTCTGCCTGAATACCCACCCACAACCGCTTAAAATCGGGCTTTTCATACTGGCTTACCAGAGGCAGGGTGCGCTGCAATTCACGCCGCAATTCACGCTGTTGAGTATAGCGCAGGTAGCAGCGCGGGCAGTCATCCAGATGTCGCGCCACCCGCTGCTGCAAGCGAGGCGCGAGCCGATGGTCGAGATAAGCATCCAGATGCTTTTGGTAATGAGAACAGGAGAAAAATTTTAAGATAGTCATATCATCACACGTTCAACAGCTCTTCCAGTAATCCAGGCCCTATCTGCTGCAACATCCCGCGTAGGGCATCATGCGCCAAACGCACACGGCTCTCCGCCGTCTTCTGTGGACAGTCCATTACTTCGGCAATCTCACGGTAAGTAAGCCCCTGCCCATAACGCAGCACTACCGCCTCACGCAGGCGCGGGGATAAAGAGGCCAGTGCATACTCCACAGTTTCCCGCATATCACGTGCTGCCAGCGCCGCTTCTGGTGTTTCGGATTTTGGTGCGGGTACTTCCAGGTGCAAAAATTGGCCAACCTCCAATAAAAGCGGCCATTTGCGGCGGTACTGGTTGCGGCAGCGGCTAATGGCAATCGTGTACAGCCAGGTTTTGAAACCCGCCCGTCGGGCATCATAACGATACAGATTCTTGAATGCATAGACAAATGTCTCTTGCATCACATCCTCTGCATCCTGACGGTTTAATAACAGGCTATAGCACAATCGATAAATGCTGTCGGCAAACTGGTGATAGAGTGCCTCATAACTGTGCTGGTCACCTCGTAAACAGTCAGCAATTAAGATTTCGATTGATTCACAGGATTGCGTCATCTTAAATGCTCATCACTGTCGGTGGTCATTGATCCGCGTTTATACACCTTCAAATTGCTGATTCCTCAATTTAGCGATTGACA
>JBGSXK010000801.1:0-8973 GCA_041751455.1 Anaerolineae bacterium | reverse complement strand
GGACCGTCGCGCACATCGACATCCCACAGGGCCAGCGCGGTGACTTCCACCAACTGCGCTAACGTGGGGTAGGCCAGGCACAGTGA
This sequence comes from Anaerolineae bacterium, assembly GCA_041751455.1. Lineage (GTDB taxonomy): Bacteria > Chloroflexota > Anaerolineae > Aggregatilineales > Phototrophicaceae > JAIOHN01. The sequence goes on along the minus strand of JBGSXK010000801.1, from coordinate 8,887 downwards.
AAACATCAGCACCAGGATGAAGCGCCTTGAACGAAACACTATGGCTGTTGCACCTTTCACTCGTGGACTGGGCATTTGATGAAGGTCAGGACACCATTATCATGTCCCTCAGATGTCTTTTTAGGGAAATACACCCTCACCGATAACGCGATTCACCCTGCGGCGACCACATATCCGGCTCTTTGCCAAAGATACTTTTGAGCGGCGCGCTGATTTCGTCCAGCCGCGCCAGGGTATCCGGCGAGAGTTCCAGATCGGCAGCGGCGGCATTGGCAAGAAGCTGCTGTGGAGAGCGTGCCCCCGCCAGCACTGAGGTTACCCCTGGCTGGTACAGCAGCCATGCCAGCGCCACTCGTTCCATCGGCTGGCCGATTTCGGCGCTCAGGTTCCGTATTTCCTGAATAGCGGTAAAGGTTTCGGCCTCTGCGCCGGTCTCGCCATGCCGGGTCTGTTCACGCTGGCCGGAAAAATGGCGGGTACGGGCGCGGCCTTCCGGTACGTTATCTGCCGAGGCGAATTTGCCTGTCAGCAACCCCTGCTGTAAAGGGCTGTAGGGCAGAATACTGACCTGATGCTCGACACACAGAGGTTGAATTTCATATTCCACCGCCCGCCACAGCAGGCTGTAAGGAAGCTGGTTGGACTGGAACGGCGCGATTTCCAGCATCTCAGTCATATCGCCTTTGCCAAAATTCGACACGCCAATATAACGGATTTTGCCCTCATCCCGCAGTTTTTCCAGCTCGGCCATGGTCTCGGCAAATGCGACTGTCCGGCTAGGCCAGTGAATCTGGTACAGATCAATAGTGTCACTACTCAGGTTTTCCAGGCTGCGTTCACAGGCTGCACGCACCTGTGCCGGGGTGAGATTGGCCTGGCTTACCTTGCTGGCGATAATCGCCTCGCTGCGCCGCCCGGCCAGCGCCCGACCCAAAAGTTGTTCAGAATAGCCGCCGCCATAACCTTCTGCGGTATCAAAAAAATTTACGCCTGCGCCCAGCGCGGTCTGCATGGTGGTGATGGCTTCGACTTCGTCCTGCGGCCCCCAGGTATTATCGCCTACAATCGCCCAGCAGCCCATCGCCACAGCCGATACCTTCAGGTCAGTTTGCCCCAGTTGTCGGTAGTGCATTGATCTTATTCTCGATATGGTGGATTGAAATAGTGGATGAAGTTTTATTGTACCGTAGACTATGGGGCGTGTGAAGACTTTAGCGAGTGTATGACCTCACGAAGGCATAAAGTGATTTTTATACACTTTGAGCCTTCGTGATGGGCAGAAGTTTTACAGCCGTTTGAGCGGACGGGTCTCTGTACCGTCCGGTTTACGGGGCGACAGCGATTGCAGTCGATGGGAGGTCGAGCGCAATGGTTTAGTCTGTTCCAGTTCCACACCCCACAGGCGCACTGTGTTGTCTTCACCGTAGGCGGCCCCGCCGCTGAGCAAAGCGCGGGTGTCAATTTTACCGCTGCTGGAAGCCAGCCATTTGCCATCCGGGCTGAAGGCGACACACCACACGCTTTCGCTGTGTCCTTTAAGCAGCGTGATCTGTTCCCCTGTACCCATATCCCAGATGCCTACCGATTTGAAATCGCTGCGGCATGAAGCCGCCAGTTTGCTGTCCGGGCTGAAGACTACCAGCCGTTCTTTGAAGTCGTAAAGCTGGTCGATTGTAGTGACATCCAGAATAAGGCCATCCACCGCCAGCATCCTGCCATCCGGGCTGAAGGTGAGATTCTTCTCGGTGTTGCACTTGAGTTCGGTCTTTTTACGCCGGGTGCGGATATTCCATAATGTCAGCGTTCGTGGAGCCTGGGGGTCGCCCCAGGCAATAGTCGCCAGTGTTTCTCCATCAGGGCTGATCGCCAGCCCCCGTACCTGCGCTGGATGCTCAAAGCTGGCAACCAGCTTGCGCGTCATCAGGTCGCCCACGTTGACCATGCCATCCATCCCGCCAGAGGCGAACAGACACCCATCAGGGCTGAATGCAATCCCGGTTGTGCCTCCGTTATGGCCTTTCATGCTCAGCTTTTGTTTGCCGGTATAAGCGTCCAGAAAGCTAATTTCACGTCCGGTCACGGCCAGGGTGCTGCCGTCCGGGCTGTAGGCGATGTTGAGGGCGGAAATTTTGTTATGCCCCAGCCGTTTGCGCCGGGTGACATCCCAGAGGGTCAGGCTATCGAGCGTGGAGGCCAGCAGGGTCTGGCTGTCTGGGCTAAAGATGATGTTGCGAACGGGCTGATTATAGTCATCCTGTAAGACCGCCAGCTCACGAATGCTGACCGCATTGAGCCGAGTAATAACCGATAACTCGCGCGGGGTGGTTTTCTGGGATGCGATCATGCACCTGCTCCAATTTCTTTACGTTTTTCATATTTTATAGCATGAGATAACCCCACTGGCTATGGGACTTTTGGTTAAGTTATGTGAGATGTAACGGGATTCTCGTTCTTGCCAGAACCTGTTATGAACTCCAGCCCTTATGCTCCTTCAGTTACAGGTGATCGCTGTCGCAGGCGAATGAAGTTCACAACATGCCCTGGCGATCATGCTCTTCGTGTGCCGCCTGTGCGGCCAAGATCTGGTCAATGTTCGTCTCCGCCCAATCGCGTATGGTGGCAAGCGGCTGGCAGAGAGTCTGACCTAGCGGTGTAAGCGCATATTCCACACGCGGCGGAACTTCCGCATACACAGTGCGTGTAACCAGTCCATTGCGTGCAAGCTGGCGGAGTGTTTGAGAGAGCATCTTCTGAGAAATGCCGCCTATCGCACGCTGCAATTCGGAAAACCGCTTTGGCTTATCTTCCAGCAGGCCGATCACCAGTGGTGTCCAGCGATTTGCTATCAGATCCAGCACCTGCCGGGTCGGGCAGGTCATTGAATAAACGTTGGGTTTGGGGACAATCGTTTCCATCAGGTAACTACCTTACGCTAAAGTGCCTACTTTCTATTTTATACTAACTCACTTATAGTCACTATTGGAAATTTAACCGCAGATCAAGGAGCTATACTCTTGGCAGAAAATTATCAGCCCACACTACTGGTCACAGGTGCATCTGGTCATCTGGGACGTCACGTGATTGAACTCCTGCTCGAATTACAGACCGGAAAGATCATCGCCACCACACGAACCCCGGAAAAACTGGCGGATTTCGGTGATCGCGGGGTGATTGTGCGTCATGCTGATTTCGAGAGACCGGATTCACTTACTGAAGCCTTTTCAGGTGCCGACCGTCTGTTACTCATTAGCACCGATGCGGTGGGGGTGCCGGGGCAGCGACTGAACCAGCATCACAATGCCATTAAAGCCGCTGAGCAGGTGGGCGTGAGTCATATTGTGTACACGTCGTTAATCAACCCTAGACCCGATTCGCCGGTTCTGCTCGCCCCTGACCATTACGGCACAGAAAACGCACTGACGGCGAGCAAAATGGGCTGGACGGTACTGCGTGAGAATATCTACACAGAAGTTCTGCTCGGCGCGTTGGTTCAGGCTGTGCAGCTTGGCGGTTTGTTCAATGCCGCCGCGAATGGCAAAGCGGCTTACATAACCCGCGAAGACTGCGCATATGCCGCTGCCGCTGCGCTCACTGCATCATTTGAAGGTCGCCGTACGCTGGACATCACCGGGCCGGAAGCGCTTTCACAAGCTGAAGCGGCAGCACTGGCCAGCCAGATCAGTGGCAAACAACTGGATTACATCCCACTGGAACTGGAAGTGATGATCCAGAATATGGTGAATGCCGGACTGCCACGCCCGCTTGCAGAAACCTTTGCCTCGTTTGATACAGCCGTCGCGCAGGGCGCGTTCAGCACAGTAACAAACAGTGTTGAGGAACTGACCGGACGCAAACCGACCCGTGTCGCCGAGTTTCTTGCTGCAAACCGCGATGCTCTTGTGAGAGCAGCAGCAGCGCATTAGCACAGGCTGACGACCATCAGCCATCATTTGCCCCTTCGCCCTGAAGCGAAGGGGGAACCCTCAGAACCATCTTTCTTAAGGCAGCCAGGTCTCGGTGAAGTGTACGCTGTCCACAAAAGCCCCGTTGACAGCTACTTCCCAGTGGAAATGCGGGCCGCTGCTGCGCCCGGTATCACCCGTGACCCCTAAAATCTGACCTTTAATGAGCGTCTGGCCACGTGTGACATGAATCTGTGAGAGGTGTGAATAGGTTGAGAAGATGCCGTAGCCGTGATTTACCACCACGATGTTGCCGCGTATATCCATGCGTCCGGCAAAGGCCACCTCGCCTGCTGATGAAGCCAGCACGGGTACGCCCAGGATAGTGCGAATATCCCATCCCGTGTGCCGGGTTTGCAGCGTGCCGTTGAAGGTGCGGAACGCGCCAAAGGGCGAAGTAAGAACAGAGCCGAGGATGGGCATCTGGAAGCCGGTGGTATCCCATAGGCGCTGCGGGGTCAGGTTGCTGAAAATACTTTCCATACGCGCTAGCTCGGCACGCTCGATTTCGGTATCCACCAGATAGGCCCGGTCAGGTGCGATAGTGATATTGTCCTGGCGGATAAAGCGCCCCAATACCACTGGCATCTGGATCGTCAGAGTCACACGGCGGTCATCGACAAACCAGGCGAAGATCGAAAGATCATAGGTGCGTGGGTTCTGCTCCATATTGACGGAAAGCAGACCGTAAAACCCCTCGTCCTCGACAGGGAAGAACTCGACCATTTCATTGAGGAAGCGTGCCCGCGCCCCGGCCAAACCCTCTGCCTGCACCTGCACCAGCCCAACTTCGCCCTGCGCAATCTCGCTGAAGTACAGGCTAAGACTCACGCCGTCCTGTTCCAGGGTGGTGATCGGGAAAGGGCGTGGCAGGGGCGTAGGGCTGACGACAGGAATAGGGGTGCCCTCCGTTGGCTGTGGCGTGAGGTCTTCAATGCCCTGCGCATAGACCAGTGTGATCGAAATCACCCATACGACGACAGCCGCTAAGAGAGGTGCGATCCGCTTCAAGGCAGGACTCCATAAACCTGTAGGGACAAAACGGTTAATAGAGTACAGGCTTGTGCAGGGACTTGCAAGACGTAGTCTCGGTGGGACATACTGCCAGGGAACAAATGCCGCCTGCAAAACGTCCTATAATTAATATGAAATCAATCTGGGTAGGAGCGTCTCTATGGAATGGCTGGTAGAAGTCTTTCTTCGTTTGTTCCTGATTATCTTTTTCGGTGTGGGAACCTGGTCTGTGATCGAACCGGTCGGCCTGCCGGATGGCCAGGGCGGCGGGAGCAGCAATACTGTGAAGAGTTTTACTCATATCACCGATGTGGAAGTGATCGTGATGGAGTCGTACCCAATGCAGGTGCAGCTACGCATCCGGGGCGAACATCCTGACGGGTGTGACCTGCCTGTACACGTTGCCCAGCAGCGCGCAGGTAACATCGTGGTGGTAGAAGTTTACCGAGACCTGCCGATTGACATTCTGTGCCCTATGCTGCTGGTGGTCTATGAGGACACTGTAATGCTAGCTGACGGTTTCGAGCCGGGTGAGTACACCTTTATCGTCAACGAATACAGCGTCACACGGGAACTTTAACAACCTGGTTTGCGTCATGCAGGTAACACCTATGATGGGCAGGGGCAGCATGATGAAAGCACCCCTGCCCTGACCTCGACATTTAGAAAGGATGCTCCATGCGAAAATTAATGTTTCTGGTGCTTGTTTTAATGCTGCTTATCCCTGCGGCCAGTGCCCAGGATGCGAGTGAAGGCGTAAGTGTCACGATTTATAACCAGGGGACCGCGCTGGTGCGTGACCGCCGTAGTTTTGAGCTGACCAGCGGTCTGACCACACTCGATTTTACCGACATTGCTGCCAGTATCGACCCAACCTCGGTCAGCTTTGTCTCACTCACCGATCCAGAAGGTACTGTCGTGCTGGAACAGAATTATGTCTATGATCTGGTGGGCACCAGCGCGCTGCTGGAGCGTTACCTGGACGAGACGATTTTTGTCACGCTGGAAGATGGGTCGAGTTTTGAAGGTGAACTGCTGAGCGGGCGCGGCGGCGATATCATCCTGCGCGACCCCTCTGGCGCGGTTTATGCGGTGAGCATGTCGAAAGTCATCAGTATCGAATTTCCGTCACTGCCCGACGGGCTGATTACACGCCCCACGCTGCGCTGGCTGCTGCAAGTGGCCGAGTCTGGTGAGCAGCAGGTGGAACTCACCTATCTGGCCGGCGGGATGAACTGGACTGCGGATTATATTGTACTGCTGAACAGCGGGAACACCACCTTAGACCTCAACGGATGGGTGACGCTGAACAACACCAGCGGCGCGACCTACCGCGATGCACTGGTGAAGCTGGTGGCCGGAGATGTGAACCGTCTGCCGCAGGTGAATGATGCGATCCGCATGGAGATGGATATGGCAGTCGCCCAGGCCGCTATGCCAACCCCCCCTGTAGAGCAGCGCGAGTTCTTCGAGTACCAGTTATATGAGATTCAACGCCCGGTGACGATTGCTGATAACGAAACCAAGCAGGTAGAGTTTGTGACATCGGCGGGTGTACCTGCCAGCACATATTATGTCTATAACGGCAGCCCAGGCTTCTATGGTTATTATGGCCCCATCAGCGACCGGGGATATGGCATCATGGGCGCAACCGATGTCCAGAGCTGGCTGGAATTCTCCACCGATGAGGATGGGGGAGTTGGCGCAGATTTACCTGCCGGGCGCATCCGTGTTTATCAGGAAGATATTGATGGCGCAGCGCTGTTGATCGGCGAAAATCGTATCGACCACACCCCGCAGGGCGAGAAGCTCGACATATTCCTGGGGAATGCTTTTGACCTGGTGGGTGAGCGTACCCAGACCGATTTCCAGATTATTGGCCGCAACGTGATCGAGGAAACATATGAGATCAGGCTGCGCAACCGTAAAGACAATGAGACTGTCGAAATCCGCATCCCGGAGACGCTGTTCCGTTGGAGCAACTGGGAAATCCTGGACGCTTCGGACGAGTATACCCGGTTGAATTCCTCAACCATTGAGTTTCGGGTGCAGGTGGAGCCGGGGCAGGAAAAAGTTGTGACCTACACGGTACGTTATACCTGGCAGTAGTCTGCTGTCAGGCTATGGCCAAAACGCGCTACAATAAGCATTCAGCCCCGTTAAATACGGGGCTTTTCGTTTCACTGCTGAAAGTATCTGAGATGTCCACCCTGTATACCCTTCTCGCCCGCCTGTTCCCCACACGTCCCAACCCCAGCCTGCGCCCGCGCCGGGTGGTGTTGATCCTGCCGTGCTGCATTGGGGATGTGGTGCTGGCGACCGCCACGCTCAAGGCGCTGCGGCAGGGCTATCCTGATGCGCATATCACCTGGGCAGTCGGGCGCTGGTCGTGTCCAGCTATCAAAGGGCATGATCTGCTGGATGCCATACTGGATACAGGCACAGCGGCGCTTCCAGTAAAAACGCCCGGCAGCCTAGGGCGTTTTGTGCGCCAGTTGCGCGCTGGGCAGTATGACCTTGCCGTATCGCTGGTGCGTTCCCCGTTAATGAGCCTGGCTGTGTGGCTTTCCGGGATCCCCCTGCGTGCCGGGCTGGACAGCGGCGGACGTGGCTTCGGCTACAACCTGCGCGCGCAGACAGACCCGAAGCAGCCCCGGCATGAGGCCGAGGTTTACCTGGATGTGGCGCGTGTATTGGGGCTGGATGTGCGGGAGTGTTATGTCAATGTGCCCGTAACACAGGCTGACCTTAACTCGGTGCGGGCGCTGCTGGCCGAGCGGGGGATAAACCCGGATGCTTATCTGGTCATTAACCCGGCGGGCGGGCGTAATCCCGGTATGGTCATGGACAGCAAGCGCTGGCCTGCCGGGCATTTCTCGGCGCTGGCGGTACGCCTGGCGGACAAACACGGATTTGGTCAGGTGGTACTGGTGGCGGGGCCGGACGATGAGGCGCTGGTGCAGGCAGTCATGGCAGATTTGCCTGTGCCTCATGCAGCGCTGGTGGGCACACTGACCTTTGGGCAGATCGCGGCGCTGGCACAGATGGCGCGGGTGTACATCGGCAACGACACAGGGCTGACGCATCTGGCGGCGGCGGCGGGGGCACAAACGATCATGATCCTCGGCCCCTCTGATCCGGCGCGTTATGCGCCTTTTGCACCCAAAGCCCACGCTCTGTGGAAACCGGCGGCGCTGCATCCCGGCGGGGTGGTGCGGGGCGCGCCCGCGGGTTGGGACTGGGTGCGTGATGGCTTAAGCGTGGACGAGGCAGAAGCAGCGGTGCTGGCGTTCCTCCACCCGGATTAACCATGAGCAGGTTTACTCACCCATTGCCAGCCGATCAGCCTGTTCACGAGTGGAGAGTTCATCAACAAATTCATCCAGTTCACCGTCCAGCACAGCAGGCAGGTTGTAGCTGCTGTAATTGATGCGGTGGTCGGTCACACGGTTCTGCGGGTAATTATAGGTGCGAATCTTCTCCGAGCGATCTCCACTACCTACCTGCCCGCGCCGCTCACTTTCCTGCGCTAAGCGCTGTTTCTCCATCTCGATCTCATAGAGCCGTGCCAGCAAAATTTGCTTAGCGCGCTCACGGTTCTGGAACTGACTGCGCTCATCCTGTACCTCGACCACGATGCCGGAGGGAATATGGGTCATACGCACAGCGGTATCGTTCTTCTGCACGTGCTGACCGCCCGCGCCGCCTGCCCGGTAAGTATCCACTTCCACATCGTTCATATTGAGGGCGACATCCACTTCGTCCACTTCGGCCAGCACAGCCACCGTAATCGTGCTGGTATGGATACGGCCCTGGCTTTCTGTATCCGGTACACGCTGGACACGATGAACACCGCTCTCGTACTTCAGACGGCTGTATGCCCCCTGGCCTTTAATCTCAAATGTGATGAT
>JBGSXK010000800.1:0-1989 GCA_041751455.1 Anaerolineae bacterium | reverse complement strand
CATGGCAACCGCCACCCTCCGTGGCGAATATCCGCTGGTAAACATCCGATTTGAAGAACCCTCACTACCTGTCCATGTCGAATTAGAAGCTTATACTCCACTCATTCCTCTGAATCCAGAAGATTCCGGTATTCCCTGCGCTCTCTTTACCTATACGTTGACCAACACCCATGACCAACCCGTACAGGTTACACTGGCAGGATCACTGATAAACCCTGTAGGAGGTATTCAGCTCGACTCATTCAATAATATCAGTGCGAACAAGAACGGGCAGAGCATCAACGAGTTTCGAGACACACCCGGTTTACGCGGCCTGTATTTTCATGCGGCGGGCATCGAGCCGAATTCACTGGCCTATGGCAGTATCAGCCTTGTCACCGATCACCCTACAGTAACGGTCAAACCCGCCTGGCTGCGTGGTGCCTGGTACGATTACCTGCGTGAGTTCTGGGATGATCTGATGGCAGACGGGCTGCTGACCGATCTGGGTTACATGGATTTACCCGCAGACTATAAGCCAGATACAGGCTCGTTGGGGCTGGTCGATGTGCTGCAACCTGGCCAAAGTAAAGCGTACCGCTTCATCCTGGCATGGCATTTTCCTAACCGTGTCAACAGTTGGGATGTGAATGCCAGTAAAATCACACAGAATCATTACGCCACACGCTTTACAGATGCCTGGGCAGTGGCGGATTACGTATCTGACGAGCTGCCGCGCCTGGAAAGCGGGACCTATACCTTCCACGATGCTTTGTTCGGCAGCACCCTGCCGCCCTATGTACTGGACGCACTCTCTGCGAACATCGTTCCTGTGCGCAGCAATACCTGCTTCTGGCTGGCAGACGGACGGTTCTTCGGATGGGAGGGCTGTTTCGATGATAAAGGCTGCTGTGCAGGAAGCTGTACCCATGTGTGGAGCTACGCGCATACCGTCGCCTATCTCTTTCCTTCGCTGGAGCGCACCATGCGTGAAATCGAATTCCTGGTGGAAACCGAACCAGACGGTTACATGAGTTTCCGCAACTTTGGGGCCTTCAATGAACAGTTCGTCTGGTCGTGGGGTGAGCAGAAAGCTGAGGCCGCTGTTGATGGGCAAATGGGCAGCATTTTGCGCGCCTACCGGGAATGGCAGCTAAGTGGAGATCTAAACTGGCTGCGCAGCCTGTGGCCGGGCATTAAAAGCGCGATGGCTTATGCCAGCGCACATTGGGATCAGGATGGTGATTACGTCCTGGAAGGTCGTCAGCACAACACCTATGATATTGAATTTTACGGCCCCAACCCCCTATGCAGCATCTACTATCTGGCGGCTTTACGTGCTGTAGAGGAAATGGCGCATATCATGGCCGAGCCAGACATCGCACAGCGCTGCCACGACGCATTGAAAGGGGGTAGCCAGCGTCTGGATACCCTGCTCTGGAATGGTGAATATTACATCCAGAAGTTTGAAGACATCGACATGCATAAATACCAGCATGGCGCAGGTTGCCTCGCAGACCAGTTACTCGGCCAGCTTCATGCACATATTCTTGGGCTGGGGGATTTACTACCGGCTGAACATAACAAAAGCGCGATTAAGGCCGTATTCACACACAACTTCCGCCAGAATTTTCATCATCATACCAATTGCCAGCGCAGCTATGTCCTGAATGATGAAGCTGGCCTTATCCTCTGCACCTGGCCGCGGGGTGGCAGGCCGCGTTTTCCTTTCGTTTACTCTGATGAAGTATGGACAGGTATCGAATATCATGTCGCTGCTCACCTGATCTACGAAGGCTGGTTGCAAGAAGGCTTAACAGTGGTCGAAGCTGCTCGTCAGCGTCATGATGGGTATCGTCGCAATCCGTGGGATGAGGTGGAATGCGGGCATCATTATGCACGCACGATGTCCAGTTGGGCCCTGCTGCTCAGCCTGACAGGTGTTCAGGCCGATGCCGGACAAAAACGCCTGAGTTTCAACCCGGTGCTGGCTGCCGCTGCGGATCCACA
>JBGSXK010000799.1:0-3648 GCA_041751455.1 Anaerolineae bacterium | reverse complement strand
GCCGCCGCTGTTGCCGGGGTTGATGGCCGCATCGGTCTGGATCACCGAGCCGATGGCATAATCGTTCAGCCCCGTAATGCGCCGATCCAGCGCGCTGATGATGCCTGTGGTCAGCGTCCAGCGCTGGCCGAAGGGGCTGCCGATAGCGATTGCCGTCTGGCCGATCACCAGATTATCCGAATTGGCAAAGGCAATGGGCTGCAACTGCTCCTGGGGCAGATTGACTTTAAGCACGGCCAGGTCGGAGTCCGGGTCTGTGCCGATGATCTCGCCGCGTACTAGGGTGCCATCGAAGAAGTTGACTTCAATGCTGGTCGCACCCTCAACAACATGGTTATTGGTGACAACGTGCCCCTGCCGGTCTACCACGAAGCCCGACCCGGAACCATAGGCAAAACCATCTTCTTCAGGGAATGTAGGTGCGGCGCTGCGGGAAGAGCGGGCGACCACATTAATGGATACCACCGAGGGGCTAAGCTGGGTGTACAGCCGCGCGAGCTGCTGCTCGCTTTCTGAAAGCTCGAATTCAGCAAAGCTGATGGGTTCCTGCATGGGCACTTCATAGGGCTGCGCAGCAAAAGACGCGGCTCCACTGGGCATAATTGCTGTACCAATGACAAAACCGAAGACCACAAGCAAAAGGGCAGAGAACAATAACACTGCTCTTCTGCCGAGAGAGTTGAACATGAGTTAACCTTTCAGCCGCATCAGGTATTTGACGATAAGGAAGCAATGCAGCATGACTTCTCTATCATACGACAAAGTATCACAAATCCCTGGATTGCTCATTGAGTCTTTATCTCAACTTTACTGTAACTTTACATTCCACGACACGGCAGGCAGTGACGACATTTCGCAGGGTGTATGCTATCATGCCCGCAGTGTGAAGCTGAGGACAGAGGAAAATAATGGCTGATTCCGCACGTTTGATCTTTTCCACCGGTTCGCTGTACCTGCTGGATACGGCGCAGTGTTTTGAACTGGCCGCGCAGGCCGGGTTCGACGGCATCGAAATTATGTGTGATGATCGTTTCAGCACGCGCGACCCGCATTATCTTAACAGCCTGAGTGAGCGTTATAACCTGCCGGTGCTGGTGGCCCACACCCCGTTCAGCCCCCGTGCCCAGGGCTGGCATGATCGCACTCCTCTGGGGCTGGTTTTGAATACACTGAAGCTGGCGGAACGGCTGAGGGCGGAAACGATTGTGGTGCATCTGCCGCTAAAGGTGAGCATGGGTTCGCTGAAAGTGGGCAGGTGGAACATGATTTTCCCCTGGCGTGCAGACACCGATGATGTAAAGCGCTGGATCACCGAAGAACTGCCCACTGCACAGGCGGCTACACCGGTCAGGATCGCGCTGGAGAATTTACCCCTTAAGAGCTATCTCCGTTCGGGTTTCGATATTGTCTGGTGGAACAGTGTAGAAGCGTGGAGCAGTGTGCATCAACACCTGACGCTCGATACGACCCACTGGGCGACGCACCACATTGACCCGCTGAACGCCTATCACGCTGCGGCGGGGCGGGTGGCGCATGTGCATCTGAGCAATTTTGATGGCCGTGAACATCGCCTGCCGCACAAGGGCTTTCTCGATCTGGGCACCTTCCTGCGGGCGCTGAAGGCCGACGCTTTCAGCGGTACGGTCAGCCTGGAAGTTCACCCGGACGCGCTGGAATTTTACAAGCCCGATCTGACTCTCAGAAATTTGTGTGAGAGTGTGGCGTTTTGCCGTGAGCATCTGGCTTAAAGCCTGAGTTAAGTGTTCGTGAAATTTGTTAATTCTGCCGATAAAATCAAAGTCTGCATTGTGCAGGTTGCATGGGTCGCGTAGAATCAGGATGTAGTTTGGTACTGAAAGGAGTAAATCAACTATGAACGGTATCAATAATGACTACATCGCCATGAAGCTGCATCAGGCCCGCCAGCAAGACCTGGAACGCGAAAGCGAGAAGGATCGCCTGGCAAACATCGTACTCAAGAAGGTACGCTTTCCGCTGCGGCTGCCGAAGATCAAAATCGGCAAGAACTAACGACCATAAATTAGACTTGAAAATAGTAACCCCGGCCTTTGTGGTCGGGGTTTTTGTTTGTGCCGGGGCTGGCTGTGACCGGCCCGACTTACAGCGGCAGTTGATACATGCCCATCGCATCCCGCACGAGGCGCATGGTTTCGTGGGCTTCGGCCTGTGTCCGCCGCGTACCCTCAATCAGAATCTCCTCAACCAGTTTGGGGTCACTTTCGTATTTCGCCCGCCGTTCGCGGATGGGTTCGAGGAAAGTGTTAATGGCCTTCGCCAGCGATTTCTTCACCTCCACATCCCCCACCGTGCCCTGACGGTAACGCTCTTTGAAGTCGTTTATCTCGTCCACATTGGGGTTAAACGCATCGTGATAGATAAAGACTGGATTGCCCTCCACCGTGCCGGGAATGTCGGCACGGATGCGGTTGGGGTCGGTATACATGCCGCGCACCTTCTGGTTGACGGTGTTTTCGTCGTCGGAGAGCAGAATGGCGTTGCCCAATGATTTACTCATTTTGCCCTGCCCATCCGTGCCGATGAGCGACGGCACTTCCCCGACGACCAGTTCCGGCACCGGGAAGACCTCGCCATACAGAAAATTAAAACGCCGCGCCAGCTCACGTGTCACTTCAATATGCGACTCGTTATCCTTGCCTACTGGCACATGAGTCGCGCGCGGCAGCAGAATATCCGCCGCTTGCAGCACCGGATACCCCAGCAGGCCGAAAGGCATCGCTTCCAGATGTGCCGCCTGCGCCATATCCTTCAGGCTGGGGACACGCTCCAAACGGGCGACAGTGGTCAGCATTTCGAAGATCAGGTTAAGCTCGGCAGTTTCCTTGATTGCGGATTGCAGGAAGATGGTGCTGCCCTCCGGGTCGATACCGACGGCCAGATAGTCAATGACCATCTCGCGTATATTCTCGGTCAGTGTCGCAATCTCTTCTTTGGTGTTGCGGGTCGTCAGCGAGTGCCAGTCTGCTACGATGAAGATGCAGTCCATCTCGTGCTGCATTTTGACGCGGTTCACCAGCGACCCGACATAATGCCCCAGGTGCATCCGCCCGGTGGGACGATCCCCTGTAAGGACACGGCGACGAAGGCTGGTGGTGGGGGGTGTTTCGGTCATGATTTCTCCTTGAGGGCTGTTTTTCATCCATGGCGGGCTAAAATAAAGCCTGACGCGCAGGATGAACAGCGAACGGCTGAAAATAAAAACGCCCATCCCACCTGCTGGGACGAGCGTGATAAGGCCCGTGGTGCCACCCACTTTAGGCCGCGTGACACGGCCTCACTTATGCGAACACAGCAGAAAACTAACTCTGCGATGCTCTCTGCCCGGATAACGGCGGCAAACCCGGCACAGGTTACTCAGCGGAGTGCTGTTCACCCTGCGGCTCGGAGGCCCATTTCGACATCAGCGTACAGGCAGGGTCTCATCTTTTCCTGCTCTCTGTGCTGCCGCTCTGAAGCCTACTTTCCCTCGTCAAAGCCTTTACGTTTTTCCAATAGAAACTATTATAGAATTACGTTATAAGCATGTCAATTGGCTGCTCAATCTCCACGTATTAGACCTCTTATCGAGCTGGACTCTTTTATAAAAGTTATTAGTTGTTACTGTAAAGC
>JBGSXK010000798.1:0-9073 GCA_041751455.1 Anaerolineae bacterium | reverse complement strand
CAGCCGGTGTGATATAGAGGACACCAATAATTTCACTGGTCGACGTAAGTACACCCTCTGCGGCTCCAGCGACAAAAGCATAAACCACCATCGGTGTATCAGGGTATACCAGGCTCATAATTGCCTGATCATCCGTAAACTCACTACCGATCAGGTAACTGGGTTCGCCATGCGCTCCAATCAGCTCGCCCATAACCATATTGGGCGCGGTGCGCAGAAACACCAGGCTCACCGTCTGACCGTCTTCAGTTGCCATCTGGCAGCAGAGCTGGTTATCTCCATACTGCCATCCAGCCTGGATGGCGTTGCTGTTTTCGTCAGCCTGGGTCTGGACATTTTTAAAATCAGTGGTGTCTTCAATAATAATTAAGGCATCACGCCAGAGGGTCTCGCCAGGGGTAATTCCCATAAAACAGGGCGCAGTACAGGGAACACCCGTAATCAGACTGGTATCGTTGAGCAGGGTGTCGTCACGCAAATTAGGCGGTGGCGAACAGGCAACAATCAATAGTGCCAGGGAAAGCAGCAAAAACAACAAGAAGCGTGATTTCATACAAGCCAGCGCATACAAACAGCACCCACCCTTACTAAGGGCAAGTAGGTGTATACGCCTTTCTCCTTTCAGGTACCCCGAAACTCAACAACCAACAATCTAACCGTCACTTGACCGACGATCTACCTTCGTCTAACTTATGCCACCGCAAAATGCTCTGATGGGCAGCAAAACACCCGCTTTAACTTACACGGGGTAGCGAACATGGGGAATTGGGGAAGCTGTATACCAGCCTCCCCAATTTTAACCGATTTTATTATCCATTCAACCGTGAGAATGTCAGGTTGTAAGTGCCGGTGGTTCCACCATAGGACAGGCCGAAGTGTGTCGCAATGATAATATACTGCCCGGTCTGTGGCAAGGTAAATTCACTGATGAGCGAGTCGGTATTATCGCCCGCCACCACATCATCATTAAAAGTTAGTTGCAGCCCACTCGAATCCAGCAGAAAAAGCGTTGTATCCAGGTTTCCGGCGGTACGCTGCATACTTATGCTAATTACATCACCCGCCTCACCATTAAAAGTGTAAAGGTCAAACTTGTTCGTGGGGGAAATATCACCCGCCAGGGTTTGCCCTGTGGTGATAGACACCGCATTCGGCAGTTCAGGAAGGTAATCAATCGCCAGCGCGTTCAGACGATCACGGGTGCCGATAAACCCACCCGGCCCAGCAGTCACCTGACGGTTGACATCGATATTAAAACTGGTCACATACCATTCGTCAGGAGTGGGATTGGCGGTGTCGCTATACACTGTCTGTCCATCCACCCGCACCGTCAGCGTAAAGTTGACCGAACGGTTATCGTTACATTGACTCTGGTAAATCACCTCGACCTCGTAAAGACCAGGGATAATGGTACCCTCTGGCCAGTACACATACGTTACCGGGCTGGTCTGGGAGACGTTACAATTCAGGTTACCTGTTGCGGCCAACCGGCCTCCGCTTGGCACAGTCTGGCTATCTACGAATACAGAGTCGCCGCGTGGGTCGCGCACCAGCAGCCGCAGATCAGCAGCTGTATTCCACAACAGACTGACTTCAATAGAGCCGCGTGGCAGCCCCAGATCAAGCACTTCCTGCGGCAGGTCGCCTGTCGGGCCAGTTAAAGTCAGGTTATAGCCGCCTTCTGTACCGCCTACATCCTTGCCATAACGGGTCGCAATGACGTAGTAGGTACCATCACTGATCAAACGGCGATTAAGTATCGCAGAGTCAGTCACGCCCTGCTCTATATCGTCATTCGAGTCGATAATTACCCCTTCGGCATCCAGCAGCAGCAGCAGGGTATCCAGGCTGCCAGAAGTGGCATTCATCGACACAGAGATAATTTCATTTCCAATTCCCTGGAACGAGTAGACCTGATAGTAACTGCCGCTGGTGATAATCCCCTGGACAAGTGCATCCCGTGTGATTGGCTGCCCCACTGCCAGGAACTCCTGTGTGGGCAGCGGGAGCACTGTGGTGTCGGTATACAGGCCGCTGATACCCGCAGTCAGGGTGGCATCTGCCCCTACGACAAAGCTGCTCAGATACACCTCGTTAGGTAAAACACTGCCCTCAATAGTATCCAGCACCTCATCTTCCAGCGTGACTGTAATCGTAAAATTAGCAGGGTCTGTCGTCGGACAATCCTCAAGGGGCTGATAGTAAATAAGCAGTTCGTAACTGCCTGTAGGCAGTGCGCCGGCAGGCCATGCAGCCTGTTCGGTGGGTGCATCGGCAGTGAGGTTATTGCATACACTATTCACATTCACATCAAATACACCACCACTTTCCACCTGTGGTGTGGCAAAGCGCAGACTGCCCCCAACCGGGTCACGAATTTCCAGGTCGAGGTTCGCCGTTGTGTTCCAGGTGAGCGCCACTGTCAGCCCGGATGCCGTCAAAATCTCACCCGGCGCAAAACTCGCAACCACGGTGGGTGCGGCAGTCGCCACTGCTTCTTCTGTAACTTCAGGCTCGGCTGTCTCCGCTGCATCTTCAGGGGTGATGGTGGCGGTAGCTGCCACTCCGACCAATCCTGGTGTGCCACCGGTTTCTGCCTGTTCCAGCGTCAGTGTAAAGCTGCTGTTTTCTGGCAGTGACACCCCAATGGCAGACAGCACAGTAACATAGTAGGTCTCAGTGCGTGGTAAAACGACATCTTCCAGTGTGGCCGGGCCAGCAAGCTGGAAACCCTGCGCCAGCGGCTCGCCTGCTGCATCGCTTACCATCAGCGCCAGCCCTAACCCGCCCTCGCTCGTTACAGACACGCTGATACTCTCGCCTTCTGTGCCTTCGTAGGTATAGACCTGTGCGACATTTGCCGGGTCAAGCGTTCCGGTCAGCGGAGTATTCGGGGTTAGTACACGTGTTTCATCCTGTGCCAGCACCAGCGCGGTTGCCGTCACTACCAGCAGCACAATCAGAAGCAGACGTAAAGTATAATGCGTAGAACGTCCAGTCATAGAACGTTTCCTCCTGTTGCCATCGGATTTTATTCCAGCCCCGCTAGTGTAGCGGATAGCCCCTCGTTTCACCATAGGCTTCCCCAACAGCTACCCGCCGTTGGCGTTCACAGCCTCAACAGGCTGCGCGGTAGCCCCCCTGATCGGTGAAATCTCGACAAAAGTCGTTGTCCCCTCGTAAACATCGATTACTTTCGATACCCGCTCCCCGCGAATATTGACGATCACCTCATAGCGTCCTACGGGAACATCCCCCACCGCGAAGTTCTCACCCCAGCTTGGGTCGGATCGTACATCCAGGCTGTTATTCTCGAAGATATAGGTGGTCGTCGTATCATGCACCAGCCCGGTAGACCAGCGCTTGATCGTCACATCAGCATCCATCACCAGATCACCAAAGGCATCTTCTACCCGCCCGGCAATAACCCCTGTCCCCACATAAGGCACCATCCATAATACCGGGTTATAGGTGCTGCGATAATGATTCTCGCCCAAGCGCACCTCAAAATGTACATGCGAGCCGCTCACCCGCCCGGTTTCACCCACCAGGCCGATGACATCCCCAGCATTGACATAACTCCCGCGCTCCACCAGTACAGCGGAAAGATGCGCGTAAAGCGTCCACAAAGGCTGCCCTCGATACCCAAAATCGTGCTGAAGCACCACCACATTGCCATAACTGGGCGAATTCTGATATGCGCCATCTGCGGCCCACAGGACACTGCCCGCCGCCGCCGCGCGCACTGTCTCACCCACCGGGTTAGGCATGTCGATACCGTGATGAATCGGCCAGTTATTTTCCTCGTTTGGCCCGTCAGACCCAAAAGGGTAATAGAACAGGCCGTAATTGGTTGCGTTGGAATCCACCGGGCGCTGAAACCAGTAATGATCGCGCCCCAGGGGATCACGCGAAAGTGGCGGGATAAGTGGGGGCGGCTGCCAGACCGAAGGTGGACGTGTGACCGACTGTGCCGTCACGGCTAGCTCGGTTGAAACCAGTGCCGCCGTAGGGGGAGGCGGCGTGGCCGTAACGACGCTCAGGAGCGTGGGGGTGAGCAAACCGCTCTCCTGCACCTGCGCCGGATCTATCAGAATCAAGCCAGTATCGCTGCCGGGGGGCAGGGTAGGCGGCACGAAAGGCTGAGTGGGAATAGCGAACGTAGGTAAAGGAGTGCTGTTCTCGCTAAAACCCTGCCCCAGGATACTCTGCCATGAATTGACCTCACTGGTCGGCAGTGACTCAGTCGGCACAATGATGGGTGCCACAGGCATGGGCTGAGCATTATTCATCAGTACAGAACCAAATACCCCCAATGCCGCCAGCGCCAGTACCAGCCCAGGAAAACTACTCTGACGACGCATTAACTACCCTCCTCAGCCTGAAGTGTGGCGGGTGGGGGCAGCAGCGGCGCAACAGTCGCCTCTTCAGGTGCCGCAGTTGGTTGGACAGGCTGCGGCGTGGCACTGACATCCGTCTGCGTCTCTGTTTGCGGCTGTGCGGGAATAGTCGTCGCGCGTGGGGCAAAGCCGCCTAGTTCACCTTCGGTATAAATTTCACGCATGGCATCATACCATGTCAGGCCGTCAGGCTTATAAAACATCCAGTAATTAATGCTGTTGAAATTCGCGCGCCAGTCCGTCCCGGCAGGCAGGCGATCCCAGCCGTAATCTGCTGCCAGCCTGGTAAGATCGATATAATAACCCTGTGGTACGGCTGTACGCAGTCGCCCGCCCTGGTTATATGCGTCTACATCCCCCTGGTTACGACTGATAAAGTCCCAGGGCAGGTGGCGCAGTGGCTCGCCCAATTCGCCATTCTGTGCATTCTCGGCCACGCGCACAAATACGCGCCAGTAGGTATTTAACTCGGCATCTTCACGCACCAGCTCAATCGGCGGTGGGAAACCGGCAATGTTATTGCGATTAAGGGCAAAGCCCCGCCCGGTCATATGCCAGTTACGGCGCTCCTCGCCGGGTTGTGGCAGGCGGTCAATGCTCCAGAACGCATCTTCCAGTTCACCCAGGAAATCCATTCCGGCAGCATCATTGACATGCTCACGCAGCGCGTTGAAAGAGTCATTCACCCGGTCGCTGAGCGCCGCGATCTGTGTATCGATGCTGATGCTTTGCAGTTTATAAGGCGGGTCGCTGTTGGCACGTTCTGCCTGTTCCACAAACAACGGCTCAGCCACCGCTGGGCCAACACCACCGCTGTTGACCAACACCGGGGGCAGTGGCGCGCTCGTCCAGTTGGGGCGCGATGCCCCCTGTGCCACTGGCACCACCAGTGTTGCAACCCCCTGCTGGGCAAATGGGATCGCGATCATCTGGGTGCCATCAAATGAATCCACCGCTACGATCAGGCTGGCTCCATCGGGCGACCAGGTAGGCGCGCTGCCCCGCCCCAGCACCTGCGCGGTAGCTTCCAGGTCGTTAATTGACTTCACGAAAACTTTCTCTACACCACCATCCACAGCGCTGTAAGCCAGCAGGTTGCCGTCCGGTGACCAGGCCGGGTAATCTTCATTACGCAGCGGTGAATTGGTGATATTGACTGCAGCCTCATCACGCGGGTCATCCAGCGAGATCATGTAAATATCCTGACTGCCATCACGCCAGGAGACAAACGCGATGCGCCGTCCATCCGATGACCAAGCCGGGGAAAAATCCGGTTCGGGATGGGAGGTCAGGCGCTCTACCTGTGAGCCATCCACCCGCATCAGATAGATGTCCAGGTTATTCCCCTGGTAACTTTCATACACGAGCCACTGCCCGTCTGGACTCCACTTCGGCGCGCCCTGGAACGACATATCATACGTCATGCGGGTAGTCTCACCGCTTTGCATATCGCGGATATAAATTTCCCAGTTACCATCCTGCCGGGAGGCATAGGCCAAACGGCGGCCGTCAGGCGACCAGGCCGGGTCACGCTCATCTTGCGCGCTGTTGGTCAGCCGCAGCGGAGTTCGTTCCCCTACCCCCATGACCCAGATATCAGTCTGGCTCTTTTCGCGTACAACATAGGCCAGGCTGCCACGCGCTTCCAGAATTTCAGGGATCGGTGTAATGGTCGGTACGGCAGTAGGCAGCGCCGCCACTGCTACGGGGGTCGCCGCCTGGGTCCCAGCGGGCAGCGCCAGGTCGGTGTTCAACGAGACAGGCGCATTCACCTGGGGCACGGCCTGCTGTGCGGGATTAGTTGCCCAGAGGACGATACCGATCAATGCCGCCATCAAAACAACAATAACCCCACTCAACACCCGATTTTGCGCGCGCAGCGGGTCTTCGACCAGCCCGGATTCCAACTCTGCCCGTGCAGCCCGCCGTGCCATTGCCGTCCCGGTGGACTGCCCTGCATATTGCCCTGCCAGGCCAAATAGCTGTAAAATCCACAGTATAACCGCGCCAAGGATTGTGAACAGCAGGCGCAGCACTGCCCATATAGCCAGGCCAATGCGCCGTACAATACCCCACACCAGCAGCACCACCCCGCCCAGGCTCCCTGTGACCCCGCGCCGTACTGCTGCGGCATTTTCTACAATGGCACCACTAAGCGCAGCGCCCATTTTTAAGACCAAAAGGCCAAATTTATCAGTTAAACGATAAGCACGTACAAGCATCTAGCTTTAATCCTGAACCCGTCATCTGGGTTGAATTGTACTTTTAAATACCCCCTACGGCAAAGCCACAGATTTAATTGCGCGAAATGCCGGGCTGGTGTAATGTTATCGGGTAGCTATCGCAAGATTATTGTTGAGGAGTCTTTGTCAATGCGCCGCTCGTTAAGACGCATTCTACAACTGCTGATTATCGTTCTTTTACTGGCCGTATGCCTGCCCACACCTCTGTTGGCAGAAGAAACCATCCACATCGTCCAACCCGGCGAAAACCTGTACCGCATTGCCCTTCGCTACAATGTCACTATTGCCGCCCTCGCCCAGGCCAATAATATTGCCAATACCACACGGATTTACGTAGGGCAGCAGCTTGTGATTCCTGACCTGACACAGGCAGTAGAAAACTCATTGATGGCGGGTGATCCCACTTATCATGTGGTCCAACCAGGAGAAACATTGGCCAAAATCGCCAATCTCTACGGCCTGACCGCCAGCCAACTGGCGCAGCTGAACAGCATCGCCGACCCCAACCGCATCCAGCATGGTCAAACCCTGACCATCCTCGCCCTGCCACCAGAAGAACTGGTGCAGCCCGACAGCCAGACTGTGGCGGCCCTGCCTGACATCGGCAGCGCCACGGCTTACACCGTGCAGCAGGGTGAAACTCTCGCCGAAATCGCTCAGCGCTTTAACATCACCTGGCCAGCGATTGTTCAGGCAAACAGCATCACTAATCCTAACAGCATTCTCCCTGGCCAGATGCTTATTATCCCCCATGCCAATACAGTTGTAGACCTGGGTATTATCGACCCCTCATTGGCCCCTATCGCCGGGCCAGAGCCAACGGTCACCGTCGGGAAGCAGATTATTGTGAGCGTCAGCCAATCACGGATTTACGCTTATGAAGATGGCCGGATGGTGCGCAGTGCGTTGGGTTCTATGGGCTTACCAGCCACACCCACTGTAACCGGTAACTTCAGCGTGCAGCGCAAATACGAATCGCAGATCATGAGCGGGCCGGGATATTACCTGCCCAATGTCCAGTGGATTTCTTATTTTTATTCAGGTTATGCCATTCACGGCACCTACTGGCACAACAACTTCGGCCAACCCATGAGCCACGGCTGTGTCAACTTGACCAACGACGATGCCAAATGGTTCTACGATTTTGCCCCGGTGGGCACCCCCGTACTGGTGCTGGCCTGACAAATCAAAAGGGCGGGTCTGCAAGTCAACCCGCCCTCTATCCATAAATATGTGCTGTAGCTTAACCTGCCAGGAAAGCCGCCATCTCCGCCAGCCGGGTCGCATAACCCATTTCATTATCATACCATGCCGCCACAGAGACCAGCTTCTCATCCATCACCTGGATTAGCGGCAGGTCAATAATTGACGAATGCGGATCACCCACAATACGCGCGGATGCCCATTCACCCTCCAGAACTCCCATAATTCCCTTAAGCGGTGCCTGCTGCGCCGCAGCGCGAAAGGCCTCTTTGATTTCGTCGGCGCTGGTTGCGCGCGTTGTGGTCGCGTTCACCTCGGCAATACTGCCCGTGCGCGTGGGGACACGATAAGCTTTGCCCGTGATCTTAAGTTCCGGCCAGACAAACAGCAGCGCTTTGGCCGCGCCTGACGACGAAGGAATAATATTCTCCACTGCCGCCCATGAGTCACGGCGATCTTTCATGGGCTGGTCAGTGAGTGACTGCGTATTGGTATAGGCATGGATCGTGGAAAAAAGGCCGGCCTCCATGCCCACAGTCTCCAGAAGCACCTTCACCACCGGAGCCAGCGCATTAGTTGTGCAGCTTGCCATGCTGATGATGCGATGCTTATCCGGATCGTATTGTTCAAGATTAATACCGGGCAGCAGCACCGCGTCGCAATCCTCAAGTGACTTGCTGGCCGCGCTGACCAGCACCCGCTTTGCACCCTTATCCAGGTGCGCCTGTGCCCCGGCCCGTACCGTTGCCCTTCCGGTGCAGTCTATCACTACGTCTATCCCCAGTGCGCCCCAATCTGGCAGCGCATCCTGCGAGTTATAGTAAGGGATTTCGCGTCCACCGATGACAAAACCGTCGTCCTTTGCACTTACTTCCTCGTGCCAGCGCCCATAGTTCGAGTCCGCCTCGAACAAAGCGGCAAAAGTTGGCGCATCCCGAATATCCGAGACAGAAACTGGCGTGAATAATGCCTGTTTCAGGGATGCTTTTAGCGCTGAGCGCCCGATGCGTCCGAAACCGTGAATAGCGATATTCGCCATAATGCTCATCCTTTCATGCTTTGATGAGATAAGTGTGCATCACGCTGCACAAAACAGACGCGCTGTCTGTTATTCTTCCGACCTGACTGCTTCACCCGCCAGTCCTAAAAGTTCAGCATTGGCCTGCATGGCACTCAATACCACCTGAATGTGTTCATCCAGCTCAACCCCCAGGTTATGTGCAGCGT
>JBGSXK010000797.1:0-4733 GCA_041751455.1 Anaerolineae bacterium | reverse complement strand
GCAACTGGATGACGCGCTGGACAGCGCGAACTGCGGCATTGAGCAGGATGAAGACAATGCCCGCCTGTATTATGCCCGCGGCGCGATCCTGTGCCTGATGGGGCTGCCGGGGCAGGCGCTCGCCAATTATGAGCTGGCGATTGAGGCTGACCCGCAGTACTCGATGGCCTGGAACAATCGCGGCTGGGCGAGCTATCTGCTGGGCAATTATGACGTGGCGATGGAAAGCCTGGAGCAGGCGCTGGAACTGGATCCACAGAATGCCTATGCCTACAACAACCGCGGGCTGGTGTATCTGAAGTGGGGCGAGATGGAACAGGCGATGGCCGACTTCCAGCAGGCGATTGACCTGGGCATGAAGCACCCGTGGGCGCAGATCAACATGATTAACGCCGGGTACATGCTCAACTGAGATCACCGACCACAAGTATTTTCAAACACCCCCTGCATTCCATGCCAGGGGGTTTTGTATTATGGCTGTTGTCTGCCGGGGCTACGGTGCGCTTGCCAGCCTGACCCTGCCCGCTGTCGAGATGCCGAGCGACAGGCCGGATGCGATAATGCCCATGATGGCGGCGGAGACGAAGATCAGGTGATAATCGCCCAGCAGATCGCGGAACAGCCCGCCTGCGTAACTGGCCATCGCCGCGCCGATCATGTGGGCGCAGAAAATCCAGCCATAGAGCGTGCCGACAGACCCGCGCCCGAAGCGCTGCGCGGTCAGGTTAATGGTGGGCGGCACGGTGGCGACCCAGTCCAGCCCATAGATGATGGTGAATAGGAACATCCCGCGCATTTCCAGAATGAAGGGCAGCGCCGCCAGCGACAGCGCCCGAAAGCCATAATAGGCGGCCAGCAGGGCACGGTTGTCGTAACGGTCACTGAGCCAGCCGGATGCCAGCGTGCCCGCGATGTTCATAATCCCCATGAGGGCAATCGCAGCAGACATTTCTACTTCGCGGAAGCCGTGTTCCAGCGTGTGGGTGAGCAGGTGAGTCTGGATGAGGCCAGTGGTGGTATAGCCGCACACGAAGAAACTGCCCGCCAGCAGCCAGAAATCGCGGGTACGCAGCGCATCGCGCAGGGAGGTTCTGCGGGTATCCATGCTGACCGTGGCCGCCGTGGGTTCGCCCAGCGCGGTTGTGCCCACATCGGCGGGGTGGTCGCGCATGAGCAGCAGCACCGGCACCAGGGTCATGCCTGCCGCCAGCGCCAGCAGACCGATCACGGCCTGCCAGCCTGCACTACTGGCCAGGGCGATGAGCAGCGGCACAAAGACGAGCTGCCCGGCAGCCGCCGCCGCGCCAAGCATCCCCACGACCATGCCGCGATAGGCATTAAACCAGCGCAGCGCCACCGTCGCGCCCAGCACGCCGGAAATCGCGCCTGTGCCCGCGCCCACCAGCAGCCCCCACAGCACATGCAGATGCCATAAATCGCGCATCCCCAGCATGAGCGCCAGCCCCAGGGTATTCAGCGCCATGCCGCCCAGGGTGACACGACGCGGGCCAAAACGATCCATCAGGCTGCCGCCGAGCGGCGCACCAAAGCCAAACGCGATCAGACTCACGGCGACAGCAAAGGAAATGCTGGCGCGGCTCCAGCCAAATTCGGCTTCCAGAGGCTGGAACATGACCGCAGGCGCAGTGCGTATGCCCGCAGCGACCAGCAACGCAAAAAAGGTGATGATGGCCATCACCCATGCATAATGCCACTTCTTCATACCTGTTTACCCTGATGTTGTTTAGTCAATATGTTCTTTATGCCCGAAACGGCTGTGGTACGAAAGCGCCATCAGGCACCAATCAGCTGCCGGGCACCATCAATTTGATTGGGGTGCTACCCTGCCGCTCTCATTTTCGGATTCCTTGCATTTATTACAAATATTTAACATAAGCTTCTGCAAATATATTTTAAGCTATCTCGTTGTATTATATGAATTTAATAAATAACACATATTGAGAAATAATCCGGGAGAAATATACATGGAAGAACAACTGGAAGACGCTCGTGAGCTGCTGAAACAAAAACGCTATGAAGAAGCCCGCGAAATTCTTGAAGAAATTGATTACCACCCCACTGCGCAGAAATGGCTGGCGCAGTTGGACGAGATTGAGGGGCCGTCAAGCATGAGCCTGCTGGCCTCGCCGCCAGCTTCCCCATTGCCCGAAAAACGCAAAAACAGTGCTCCCATCTCACCAAAACAAAAAACAAAAGTCAGCACGGTGGACGCGCGCCTCGCCAAAGCACGCAGGCTCATCGAGGAGCAGAAATATCAGGAAGCGCAGGCGCTGCTGCTGACGGTTGACCACCCCACTGCGGACAAATGGCTGGCACGGCTGGCAGCGATGGGCAAAACCACGCCGCAAATGCAGACCAATGTGATTGTCAACCAGCAGCAAAACGGCCCTGGTTGTGTGATGCAGTTTTTGTGGTTTGTGTTTGTGGGCTGGTGGGCGGCGCAGCTCTGGATCGGCATTGCGTGGTTCGCCATGCTGACAATTATAGGTGTTCCACTGGCGATCTTCATGATTAACCGTGTCTCCGGTGTGATCGCGCTGCGCCCGTCGGCCTCGGCGCGGAATAATCAGACCCGTGTCACTGTACAGGATGGCACCACGACAGTGGAAGTGGGCGCGGGGACACAGCAGATTAACCTGCTCGTGCGGATTTTCTGGTTTCTGGCCTTTGGCTGGTGGCTGAGCGCCATCTGGATGGAGATTGCCTATTTACTTTGTTTTATCATCATCGGACTGCCGCTGGGTCTGCGTATGTTCGATTACACACCCACTGTCCTCACGCTGCGGCGTTAGTCCATTACCCGTTCTGAAAGAGGGAATCATGAAAACTTTTATGCAATCTCTGATTCTGCTTGTGTTGACGGCTGTACTGTGGGTGAATGTCGTCAGTGCGCAGATGGCGGCTGTGCCTGTAGAGTGTGGGGCTATAGTGGAGGGGGAATTAGCGCCCGGTCAAGAGGGTGCTCCCCCACTTGCAAGTGAGTATCATAAATATATTTTACAGCTTGCCCCCGGTGATAGCGTTACCATGGAGATCAGGCCTATTGGTAGCGCGCCGGATACTTTTATGCGTTTATTCGATCCCGGTGGAGCTCTGATCGCAAACACAGGTTGGGGGAGAGGTAATGGACAAGCTGATAAAATCGAAAACTATATTGTATCTGCACATGGCACGTATACGATTGGGGTGGGCGCAAGCACTGTAGGCGCTTACGTGTTTTCGGTGGGCTGCCTTCCACGTGGTGGCACTCTCATTAACCCCGGTGATAATATTTCGTATACACGGTCTTCACCTGCCCCGGAGTCTAATTCTGCGTCTGGTAGTTTCACCTATGGCTTTTCTGGCCTGCCGCCAGTGGATTTTTCGTCTGCGCTGCTGTTCCCCTTCAACTTTAATCCTGACCAGCCCAATGGTGGCACCATCCCGCCCAACAATAACACTATTATCGGTTTTACGTTTAATGCCAGCGCCGGGCAGCGCTTTGATATGAATTTCTCAAGGCCATCCGGCAATCTTAACCTGGGTGTGGTGGTACTGTCCCCCACCAATAAAGTCGTGTTTCAGGCCAGCCTGATCTCCACCGATATTCTGATTACGCGCTTCGGGTTGCAGGAAAGTGGGCAGCACACGATTGGGGTCTTCCAGATCAACCTTGATCCCCCTGTCACACCACAAGCCACTGCCTTCCAGGTCACGGGAACAGTGAATTAACCCATTGGGCAGCAGGGGTGATCAGATGCTCGCCCCTGTGGATTTTAACCTACCTGCACCTGTGGCCGCCGTGTGTGCCAGGGGGTAGACTGCTCATAGGCATGGCCGACGCGCAGCACGGTGGCTTCGTCAAAGGCTTTGCCGATGATCTGCAAGCCGATAGGCAGGCCGTCAGCATCAAAGCCACAGGGAACATTCAGCCCCGGCACCCCGGCCAGGCTGGCGGGCAGGGTGAATACATCGGCGAGGTACATTTGCAGCGGGTCGTCTGTGTTCGCACCCAATCTGAAGGCAGTGGTGGGGGTGGTGGGGGCGACGATGACATCGACCTGCTCAAAGGCCTGCTCGAAATCCTGCTTAATCAGGGTGCGCACGGCCTGTGCCTTGCCATAGTAGGCATCATAATAGCCCGCCGAAAGCACATAAGTGCCGATCATAATGCGCCGCTTGACCTCCTCACCAAAGCCCTGGCCGCGTGTGGCCTTGTAAGTCGCCCACATCTCGCCTTTATCCACGCGCAGCCCGAAGCGAATACCATCATAACGGGCGAGATTGGCGCTGGCCTCCGCCGGGGCGATGATGTAATAGGTGGGCAGGCTGTACTCGGTATGCGGCAGGCTGATCTCGACGATATGCGCGCCGAGGCTTTCCAGATGGGTGATGGCTGCACGGACGGCCTGCTCGACTTCCGGCTGGATACCCTCGATAAAGTATTCACGCGGGATGCCGATCTTCAGGCCGTGGATGTCCCCGGTCAGGGTGGCCAGCGCATCGGGCACGGGCACATCCATACTGGTGGCATCCAGCGGGTCATGTCCGGCCATCACCTGAAACAAGCGCGCGGCATCCTCCACGGTGTGCGTGATGGGGCCGGGACAATCCAGCGACGAGCCGAAGGCGACCAGCCCATAACGGGAGATGCGGCCATAACTGGGCTTGAGCGCGGCCAGCCCACAGAACGCCCCCGGCTGACGGATGCTGCCACCGGTATCTGTGCCCAA
>JBGSXK010000796.1:0-4726 GCA_041751455.1 Anaerolineae bacterium | reverse complement strand
CCGCCGCGATGCGCCGCCCTGGTTCACACCTTCCCCGGTGGGCATAGCCACTTTGGACGTAATGACCACCTCATCACGGCAGTCAGCGATCAGCCTGCCCAGGATTTCCTCAGACTGTCCCCCTGCGTAAACATTGGCGCTGTCGAAGAAATTAATCCCCAGTTCACGGCAGCGATGAAACATCTTCGCGGATTCCGCCTCGTCAGCCATCGCGCCAAACTGCATTGTACCCAGGCACAACGGCGAGACTTTCACCCCGCTGCGGCCCAATAAGCGATAACGCATGATTGCCCCCTGTCGTCATGGCATTTAATCAAAAGACCTCGCCGATTGTAACACACGTCACATCACGGCGGTTGGCCGGGTGTCAGATCAGCTTAAAAGCCTTTTTATACCCTGTTGACGATTTCGTAATAATCTGGATGCCCCTCCACATGACCCTGTATGACCTTCTTTGATTGTCAGAAGAATTTTTTTATGCTACCATAGCCGATATTGTATAAATAAGTGCAAAGGAGGCGTTGAAGATGTTAACCATCACATTTACATACTCGTGGTCTGAAAAGGTACGCCTTCATTGTACTGCGCTTAGACTTTACCAGGAACAGGCCTGACAGCCTCCAGCTTCTGACCCCTGGATAAATTTCTCCATCGGTTGTAGTTCTCCTCTAAGCACCAGTCTGACCAGGTATGCCTGACGACCTCATGATGTGAGGTGGTGGTACTGCGCTGCCTGGTGATCCCCTGAACAACTTTCATATTCATCACCACGCTTTTCCTCTCACCTCTCAGCTTTCAGCAGATCAACGTCGCTGCATCAGCAATACCACCCTGTCTGTTTGAGGAGAAATTTGTGAATTCTCGAAGCCGGAAATTCTTGTCTTATTACAGGCCCTATTTAGGGTTATTGTGTGCAGACATGCTCTCTGCCTTTATCATATCGCTGGTTAGCCTGCTCCTTCCCCTGGTCACAAGATACATCACCAAAGATGTGCTGGAAGCAAATACGCCCAGTGCGCTCAGCCAGATCTACATCATGGGCGCGGTGATGCTTGTACTGGTCGTCATTCATACGCTTTGCAATATGTTTGTGGACTACAAGGGCCACATGATGGGCGCGATGATGGAAAGCGATATGCGTAGTGAGTTGTTTGAACACTATCAGAAGCTCTCGTTTAGTTTTTACGATGAGCAGAAAACAGGTCAGCTCATGACACGGCTCACTAACGATTTGTTCTGGCTTTCAGAACTGTATCATCATGGCCCTGAAGACATCACCATTTCAATTTTGAAGTTTCTCGGCGCGTTCATCATTCTGATCACGGTCAATGTCGAGCTTACCTTACTCGTTTTCCTCTTTTTGCCAGTCATGGGGATCTACGCCTTCTATTTTAACAGGAAGATGAACATCGCCCTCAGAAAGAGTAAGGATCGCATCGGCGACATCAACGCCCAGGTTGAAGATACGCTGGCAGGTATCAGAGTGGTAAAATCGTTCACAAATGAAGAAATTGAAAGGAAGAAGTTTACCTACGAGAATAATCGTTTTGTGGACAGCAGAAGAGACGGTTACAAAAGTGAGGCCTACTTTTCCAATGGAATGATTGCGTTCACGCAGCTCATTACCATTGTGGTAATCACCTTTGGCGGCGCAGGTATTGTAAATGCTTCTCTGGATTTCGCCGATCTGCTGACCTACCTGTTATGTATCGCCATCCTCATCGAGCCAATTCAGCGCTTGGTGAATTTTGCCCGGCTCTACCAGGAAGGCATTACAGGGTTTAACCGCTTCATGGATATTCTGGAGGTACAGCCAGATATTCAGGACTCGCCAGATGCAGTTGACATCTCGCATGTTCAGGGGAATCTGACGTTTAAGCATGTAAGTTTCAGGTATAAAGAAGACCATAACTATATCCTCAGGAACATCTGTCTCGATATAAAAGCCGGGGAATACGTCGCCCTGGTGGGGTCTTCAGGGGTCGGCAAAACAACCCTGTGTTCTCTGATCCCACGCTTTTATGAAGTCACCACAGGGGACATACGGCTCGATGGACACAATATCAGGGATATTAGCCTGCGCTCATTAAGAAAACACATCGGCATTGTTCAGCAGGATGTCTATTTGTTTGCCGGTACAATCGCGGAGAATATCCGCTATGGCAAACCTGACGCAGGCAGGGAAGAAATCATTGAGGCCGCCAAAAAGGCAAATGCCCATGACTTTATTATGGAATTCCCCGATGGATACGATACGGATATCGGTCAGCGCGGCGTGAAGTTATCCGGCGGCCAGAAACAAAGACTGAGTATTGCCCGTGTGTTCTTAAAAAATCCGCCCATCATCATCTTTGATGAAGCGACCAGCGCCCTGGATAATGAAAGCGAAAAGGCCGTGCAGGACTCATTGGAGAAGTTAACCAATAACCGCACCACACTCGTCATAGCCCATCGTCTATCCACGGTCAGAAATGCGCAGAGAATTGTGGTATTAACGGATAGCGGGGTTGATGAACAGGGAACCCATGAGCAGTTAATCGCATTGGAGGGAGCCTATGCGAACTTATACAACATGCAGTTAAAGGTATAACACCATCCATCACAGGGGCGGGCAGCAAACCCGCCTCTGTAAGCGCGTTACGCGGGTTGTATTTCAGGTGTTTTGGAGGCGACAGGCCGCAGCAGAAACACAAACATGCACACCGCAAACAGGCCCATCGCGCCCCAGAACAGAAACGGCATACTCAGGCTCATGCCCGCCAGGCTGTTGCCAATCGGCGGCGAAAATGTCCCGCCCAGGTTGCGAATCATGCTGGCGAACCCCAGCGCAGTCCCGGCATACAGATAACCCACATCTTCCACTTCCAGGATGCTCGCGTTCAGGATCGCCATAAACGCATCGAAGAACAAACCAGTGACAGCCACCACCAGCACGATCACCGTACCCTGCGCGAAAGTCAGCGCCCCAATACCAACCGCCAGCGCCAGCGCTCCGATGATGAGAAACCCACGCCGCAGATGCAGCCGGTCAGACAGAATCGACAGGGGTACGACAGCGATCAGGCTGGACAGGAAAAACAGCGCCAGCGCCCGGTCAGCATCCAGCTCCGGCCAGCCAATGGCCTTCAGGTAAGTCGGCAGATAACCGCTGAAGCCGTTAAAACATGCGCTGATACCCAACCCGCCCAGCCCCAGAATCCATACATTGCGCAGCCGCACAACATGGCTCAGGCTCTCCCGCAGCGTAATCCGGGGTTTCTTTTCCTTTTCTGTTTTATGTTCTATCGGGTGTACCACCAGCCATAGCAGGCTCATCAGCAGCGCGATCCCGCCGTACAGCACCAGCACCTGCCGCCAGCCGCCCAGCGCGGGCAAAAGCAGGCTGGTGCTGATGAGCGGCCCCAGCATCAGCCCTCCCGCGAACCCCGCCGAAATCACTCCGCTTGCCATGCCTAGCTGTGCCGCAGGGAACCACTGGCGAATGACCTTGAAGATCATCACCGGGATAATCGCCTGCGCCACACCGAACAACAGCGAAGCGATCAGCAGCGTGTTGAAATCCACAGCAAAGCTGCGCACCAGTCCCAGCACCCCCGTCAGCAGACAGGTCACAAACAGCGTAGCGCGGGTGCCGAAGCGATCCCCCAGCGTCCCGCCGATCAGCGCGAAGAAGATGCCGCTAAACGACACGATGCCCCATACCGTGCCGATCTCCACCAGCGACAGCCCTAAATCCTCGCTGATGATAGCAAACAACGGTGGCAGCGACATATTCGGCAGCGTAATGATAAACAGCGCAGTCAGCGCGCCGAGTGCCAGCATCAGCCAGCGATAACGACTCTGGTCTTGTGGGATAGCTAAATTTGGAGTCAAGGCGTATCAATCTTCAAAGGGCGACTTCGACCTTCCGGCACGGCACACAGGCCAGCAGGCAGCCAGCCGCCATCAGGCACATATCCCGATCATACTGGGGTCGCCCGCTTCCAGCAAGTACAGCCTAAGACCACCCCCACCCCAAAACAAAACGGACACCTGATGGGTGTCCATCTCTCAACAGAGCACATCGCCCCCTCATATACGCGGCCAGGTGCCCGTGTCGGTCGCCAGCCGGGCGCTCACCTGGGGACGACTCTCCGCCTGGGTGATAAGCAGCGCAGAGCGCCCACGAGTCGTGTAGTTCCACAACCACTGGATGAACACCAGCAGGCGGTTCTCTACATCAAACTGATACAGCAGATGAATGAGCAGCCAGAGCTGCCACGCGCCCCAGCCAGAGAGCCGCAGTCTGCCGATCTGCGCTACTGCCGCGCCGCGCCCCACAGTCGCCAGGCTGCCGGGGTCACGATAATGAAATGCCGAGCTGGACTTACCCTGTAAGCTCCGCCGGATCACCCCCCCAACATAACGCCCCTGCTGGATCGCCACCTGCGCCACCCCTGGCAGCGGCTCGCCTGTCTGGTGTTTGTAATGCGCCATATCCCCCAGCACGAAAATCTCAGGATGCCCCGGCAGGCTCAAATCGGGGTTTACCTCCACCCGCCCGCTCCGATCCAGGGAACTCCCCGTCGCCGCTGCCAGAGCCTTCGCCAGCGGCGATGCCCGCACCCCGGCAGTCCACAACACTGTCCGCGCGGGGATCATCTCGGCGTTCTCCCCCTCGCCGATCACCACCCCATCGGCGCGTACATCCGTGACGCGCCCCCCGGTGCGCACTTCCACCCCCAGC
>JBGSXK010000795.1:0-2808 GCA_041751455.1 Anaerolineae bacterium | reverse complement strand
GGTCGCAAAAGTGGGGGCTGCTGGAAGGGGACTTCTTCGGCAACTTCACGGAGCAGAAAATCCAGACTCCTGATGGCTCAGCATGGGAAGAGGTAAGCGGAGTGCTGCCGCCGGGCGGCGTGAGCTTCCATGACAAACTGGTACTACATGGCAGCGGGCCCAATGTCTCTGGCGTGCCGCGCCGCAGCTTCGCGGTTCATCTGCGCACAAACAGGTCGGCCCCACGTGAGCCGGAGAAACGCGAAGGGCTGACACTATATCTGGACAATCACGATTACTGTCCAGTGATTTACGGGAAGTAGGCGTTGTTGGGCAGGGGCACAGTGTGCCTGCTCCTGCTGTGGTTTCAGATCATTTTCAGCAGGTGATTCAGGGCTGCCTCATACGATTTATGCAGGGAAAGCTGCTCGCGGCGGCGTGTCAGCTTGGCGATCATGTTGCCGATAGCATCGAGCATCGGTGAGCCAGTGTAGACGGCCATGTGTGCAAGGTGTGGGTTCACAAAAAAACTCTTGCGCGCAGTATCCAGATAATTGGCAGGCAGTGCCATGGTGAGATCGGACGCATCCACCAGCACATAGACGGCGCTTTCCTTGTCCAGACCAAGCTCGGTGTTCAGCAGCATATCCTCGGCCTGTACATCGCCATACAGACGCAGAGAAACAATTTTGGGGTGGGGACTGGGTAAAATTTCGTGAGCCATTTCTACCTCACTAAAAACATGCCTCTAAGATGATTCAAGTATACAGCGAATCTTAGCGATGTTCCATAAGGATTAACTAGTATGTAATTTATATTTAGAAATAAATCCAGGCGATGTGGAGGGATAGGGTCTATACCTGCGCGCATTTTCTGAAAGCATAGAAAGCGAGGGTGATGTTTTTATAGCACATTTTTTCTGTTTCAGGATGGATATATTATCTTATTCTGATATAAATAGTACCTTCTGAATAACTACTGATGTATCACTGTTTATAGACAGCATTTAAGGAAGGACAGCACAATGAGCCAGGACACGGTGTTTAGCAAAACCGAATTACTCCGGCAGATGGAAGAAGGTTGGGAATCATTTCAGAATTATATCAGGACACTTAATACACAGCAGTTGACCATACCCACTGATGAAGCAGGCTGGACGGTCAAAGACCATATTATGCACCTGGCTGTGTGGGAAAAAGGCATTGACGCGCTGCTGAACAAGGAGCCACGTGGCGCGGCGATGGGGCTGGAGGACAGCGTATGGCTGAGCGACAATTATGATGTCATGAACGCGGTGATTCAACAACAGCACGCAGCGAAGTCGCTGGACGAGGTGCTGCGCATCTTCAGCGAAGTGCACGAGCGTGTGAGGGCAAAAATCGAGTCCATGAGTGAAGAAGATTTAAAGCGCCCGTACCGCGAATACCAGACGGACGCGGACCGGGATGAACCTGTGTGGGGTTGGATTGAGGGCAATACCTACGAGCATTATGCTGAGCATCAGCCCTGGATCGCGGACATTGCGAACAAAGCGGCGGCATCGTAGGGCAAGCGCAGTACTGGCATAGGGCAGCAGATGTCTGGAGATGGGTTAGCAGCGAAGTCGCGTTGGGAAAACCCATTAATCCGAGCGTATGCTGAGGTTGTTCGTAATAAGGAGGACAACCTCATGAAGATCAAATTTCTCGTCATTACTCTGCTGCTGGTGCTGCTGACCGTTCCGGTGCTGGCGCAGGAAACAGTCCATACGGTTAGCTTTGACGGTTTCGGCTTCGACTTCAGCGATACACTGGCACAAAATGTCAATATCCAGCATATCGCGGGCGACCCGGTAGAGAGCGCGGGACCGGGCTTCTCCGACGCAGCCAAAATCCAGTTCACACTCTACAACAGCGGTCAGGTGATGGACAGCCTGTTCGATACAGGCGGGGTGCGCGTTTATCGCATGGACGAGCTGGCACAATACAGCTTCTTGCAGGCAGAGGTGGAGCGGCTGCAAACACTGTTGGCAGAACAGCCAGACCTCTCAGCCTATGAAGATGGGATTAACAGTGAAACCGGAACGCTGCCCTATGTGCCGGTGCTGACGCATGGTCAGGTCGCCACAGCGCGGGCCGAATATATCGAGACAGAAACAGTGCAAGGCATCCGTTACATGAGTGTCGTCCGGGCTGATCTCGGCCCATTTGGCCCACGCGATTTCATGTACACGTTCCAGGGTATCACCACTGACGGGCAGTATTATGTCGCCGCGACTTTCCTGCCTGCGACAGAGCTGTTCCCGGAAATGACCGAAGGATTTGACCCAGAGGTGTTTTATGAACAGTGACAGGAGTATCTGAGAGAGAGTGTTGCCGCAGTCAATAACGCTGCGCCCGAAGCGTTTACGCCATCGCTGGATGTGCTGGACGCAGTAGTGGAGTCGTTCAGGCTGGAAGCTGATTAGCAGAGGGATAAACTCCAAAAGAGGCGAACTTCTTGTTCGCCTCTGTCATCATAATCGAATCGGCATTTAGCTTAACAGACTGCGCCCGACCAGCAGAACGCCAATAAACAGAACAATGAACACCACAAAGAGTAACTGTGCGATGGATGCCGCAGTACCTGCAATACCTCCAAACCCCAGCAGGGCTGCAATGACAGCAATTACCAGGAACAGAAACGCTAAACGAAGCATTACACTCTCCTCTCTGAATAGTTAGTTACTAAGTTATAATAAATTCCTGAAAACCATATCCTCCCTTCAGAAGATTTTCAGGTAGGTCAAGTGGGGGGTTGCATAGGGGTCATTAGGAGAAGAAAATCATTTATGCTTCAGCTTTAGCATTC
>JBGSXK010000794.1:0-8336 GCA_041751455.1 Anaerolineae bacterium | reverse complement strand
CGTTCACCCGGCGAATGAGCGTACTGTGGCGCGTAATACTGATCGCCCCCAGGCTGAGCGAGATAATCACTACCAGTACCAGCCCATAAGGCACAATGCTGGTAATGAACACCACCTCATTTTTGATTTTTTCCAGCAGGGGCAGCCCAGCCAGCGTATCCGCCAGGTAAAGCATGGGCGCAAAGATGACCATCAGCAGGATAGAGATATAAACAATGCTTTCAATGCGCTTCTGGGTGGGCGTGAGGTTGGTCGTATAAGCTTTGGCGGTGCTGGAAAGGCGGTTGATGGTACTCTCACGCCCGACCTTCGTCGCCACCATGACCCCGGTGCCCGCCACACAATACGAGCCGGAATGCACCTCATGCCCGACCTCTTTCAGGACCGAATCCGACTCTCCCGTCAGTTGCGATTCGTCCATCTCCAGGGCTTCGCTTTCCAGCAGGCGGCCATCCACCACCAGCCGATCTCCCGGTTCAATGGGAATCACATCGTCTTTGACAATAGCCTCGATAGCGACCTGTGTCAGCTCACCGTCACGCCACACCAGGACATCATTCTGTTCCAGCGCAGCCAGCCTTTCCAGCCGTCGCTTGGCGATGATCTCCTGCACTGTGCCCAGCAGCGCATTCGTCACCACGCTGAAGCCAGAGAAGAACGCCACCGCGTACTGCTCGAAGGCGATAATCACGCCCAGCAGCGGGAAAAGTACCAAATTAAAGACATTGAGAATATTATCACGGACAATATCCCAGTACGTGCGCCCAACATTGGCTTTGTAGGCGTTGCTTTCCCCCCGTGCCACCCGTTCCGCGACTTCAGCGGCGGTCAGCCCGGTGTGGTAGGTACGTCGGGTCGTCGTGGTTGGCTGTGTTTGGCGTTCCTGTGTTTGCAAAATCGTGCATCCTGCGCGAATACGCTATCCCGTATTGCCTAATCATATCGGAAATCTGCTGAAAGGGGGAGAAAGACTTCATTGAAAAATTCAGAGATAAGGCATTTGCCAAGTTAGTAAGGGATCAGCAGATGTTTAATGTTCCTCTCGCCTTTAGCTATTGACGTTCTTTTGCTTGTGGGTTTTGTCTTTTCGAGAGCCGCGCTGCACTGCTCTACTCCCTGACAGCTTTCCCCTGCCTCCCGAAAATAGGGACATCTGTCCACCTTTTCCGTCCCAAAATCCCGTATACTATAAAGTCCCTCTCCACAACGTGGTGAGCCTGAAATATTCAATCTATGCTGCTGCCTGAAAACGGACACCTGACGACGTTTGGTGGCGACAGGCAAGGCCGTTGCCGCCACCAGCATCGTTCTCGCCACCACCACACAGGCACAAATATAATAAAATCGGATTACTCAGCTAACGATAGGGAGACTTCTTGAAAATCAACCGCTTACTGGTGATCATCATCCTGCTGGTGATCACGATCGGGATTCTCATCTTCATCAGCGCCCTGTGGGTACCACAGAACGACCCTGCCTATAATGCCGCCATTACCTTCGTCAACACGGCGGCAGGTGGATCGGACAATGTAGAACACCTGCTCAGCCCGGACTTGGAGACTTATGTTGCTGCCAACTGCCCGGATGGGCGCGTCTCGCTGTGCCTGCAAAGTTATACGCCAAAGGAGTGGGGCGCGTTTCGCAGCGCGGTCTACCGGCGCGGCGCACCGGATGGCGTGCAGGCGCGGGATGTTGAGCTGATCGCCACTTACGAAAGCGGCACAGGCGCAAGCGGTGTGTGCATCTATAATCGGGTCGAGCAGGGGGAGGACGGCCAGTGGCGCGTGGTAGGTTGGGCGGGCTTCATCCACTGTGGCGACCCGGCCTCGCGCACCATGGCAACTAATCCCGACACGCCCAACCGTGCCCCATGAAAAATTTGAGCCATAAGGATACAAAGAAATTAAAAATGTGTCTTTGCTTTGTATCTCTTGTGTTGTGCCTTTTCTTTTCTGCCTGTGTCCCGGCGCGCGTACCACCGCAGCTTGCCTACACCCCAGGGCCGCCGGTGAAGGTAGCCGGGCATCTTTATCGGAGTACGCTGTTTACTGTCGAGTATCCGCCCGGTTGGGACGCGATCACCAGCGCTGCCAGCAGCCCACCATCAGCCATTTTTGTTGCGCCCGATCACAGCGCGCTGATCACGCTGGGGCTGGATATCGAAGAGGTGCCAGCGCTGGCCGGCGCAGACACAGTTGAAATCCGCAGAGTCATATTGGGAGGAACGCACATCACCGCAGTGCTGCGCACTCCTGACCAGGCTCTGGACAACCTGCTGCCGCTGTTTGAGCAGTTAGTCACGTCCATCAGGCAGACATAGGGGCGACCTGTATATCGCCCCTACAGAACATTCAGCTTTAAACACTCTTTAGTCTAGCAGCTTGTCGTGAGGCCAAAAGCCCGAATCACACTGTTCACAATCGGGATGGTATTCCACAGACACGCCTGATCCACAATCACCAGCCCGGCAACCGTGGCACAACAGCAGAATAACCCCAGACCCACACAACCGATGAGTACCCAACGCATCGTATTGCGTGGTTCTTCTTCACGGGCAGCATAAGGATCATAATCGTCGTAGTTGGGCGGGCCTTGCAGCGGCGCATCGCTATAAGCGGGCTGCTGTGATTCATAGTTATAGGCAGGCGCAGCAGGCTGCTGGCCATAATATGGCTGCTGCTGGGGTGCAGACGATGCAGCCGGAGCCTCTGCCGGGCGTGGCGCATAGGGACTGGCAGCAGCAGCACCGGGCTGGGCCGTGCTCAGCATTTCATAAGCCAGAGTGACCGTTTCCCCCAGGCCGATCATATCGCCATTATTGAGCGGTTTCGCACCGGTGAGGCGCTGGCCGTTGATGAATGTGCCGTTGGTCGAACCCAGGTCTTCCAGGGTAAAGCCGCCCGCGCCGCGTGTAAAACGCATGTGATGACGGCTAACTTCAGGGTCGTTAATGACAATATCGTTGGTAATATCACGCCCAACGCTGATAATGTCTTTATTCAGTTCATAGACCTGGTTGGGCTGCGGCCCCCGGCGGACGACCAGCCGAAAGCTGTCGTTCCCCTGCATAGTGCGTCCTCCTCAAGCGGTGATGAGACCCTGTTTACTCGTAACAGGGGGAGTATACGTAGACAATGAAAGGCTGTCAACTTGCAGGGTACACCCGTATTTCCAGCCGCGCAAGCGGGCGTTGAGCAGACGACGGTCAAACGCTGACTCAGCGTGTACCGGGCTGCAACTTGTGGCGCAGCATTTCCGCCTGAAGATCATAATGTCGCAGCAGCGCTGTCCCGGCCGGATCAAGCGTGAGTGTCAGCAGCAGGTGTTCTGTCCCGCTGTAATGACTGCCCACCTTTTCGGCCTCTTCCAGCACCCGATTCAGGACCGGCTCAATACTGGCCAGCAGCAGCGGGTCATTGTTGATCAATTCCCGGCGCAGGCGATTTTCGTCCAGCCCGCTGGTACGCAGCAGAGCCGCAGTGGGGCTGCGTGTTTCCTGACACAGCACCAGCAGCAAATGCCCTAGTCCAACAGTCGGATGGTCAAAAACCAGCGCCATCTGCTCGGCGGCATTGATCGCCCGGCGCGACAGCTCACTGAGGCGGGCGTTACGCTTGGCCTGGTGCAAATCTGGTTCTGTTTCCCCGGTTTTAAGTGCCTGCCGCACCCGGCGGCGCAGTTGCTCCGGGGTTTTTTGCAGGCGGTGCAGCAGGTCGCTGGCATTCCCGGCATTCGTCCGTGTGATCCCCAGCAGCAGATGCTCTGTGCCAATGTAATGATGCCCCAGCCATCGCGATTCATCCGCTGCCAGCATCAGCACAGTCTCCACTGATGTACCGTGCGCGCTGGCAGGGGCGATACTGCGTGTGTCGTAAAGTGTGCGCAAATACGGTTCGGCCTGCTTCGCGCTCAGGTGCAGAGCCTGCAAAACCTTACAGCCTATACTGCCCTCGGTCAGCATCACCCCAACCAGCAGATGGGCTGTGTCCATGTAGGGATGCTGGCAGCGTGTGACGAGTGCGTCCGCGTGGGTGAGGGCGCGGCGGGCATGGTGGCTGTAGCGGTTGTAACCAGTCATCCGGGTATCTTGGGGGCGTGTTACGCTTACGCTGCTCCGCAGCAGGTCTACTGCTGGCAATTATAGTCCCGTTCAGGATAAGGCCGCAAACGCTTGACAATATAATTCATTTTGGAATATGCTTTTTTCGACAGCAACCTATCGTTAAGAGTGCCACTTGTATAAGCATTGTGCTGTGTGCGATTGGCACAGCCTACTATACTTTGTTGTGTTCTGTATAACTTTTTACAAGCGCCCCAATGAGTAGAAAAAGTGAGTAAATTATGGTAATCCCTGACTTACAAATCCCCAAGCGTGTCTGGATCGAGCTTTTCGATACGACGGTACGTGATGGCTGTGATGTCATTATCGAGATGGAAAGCGGCATGATTTACACCGCAGTTTTTGTCACGCTGGACTATCTGCGCCGCCAGATGGACCTGAGCTATGAAATGAGCAAGCAACTTCCTGATGCCCCCCAGGTGCGCTATGCTGCGCTGGATTCCCCCCATGTGCTGGTGCCCAACCTGGAACGCGATACCATCGAAGATACCATTGATAACCTGCTGGTGATGGATGTCTTTGAGGGCTTCTTTACTCAGGTGACTGAGGACGAAACGGACAACGGCCATATTTCGGACAAAGGTAAGCGCGCGACAACCGAAGTGGCCGCAGTGGTGATTTCGGATGTTCTCAGCGTTGAGAGTGACTGATACAATGAGCCGATAATGGCTCGTTGTTCGTCAGCAGTCACGGCTGACCCACCCGGAGACAATTGCATATGCCAGAGGAACGCTACGAAGACAGTAGGCTGTATCGTATACGCCATTCTGCCGCGCACGTCATGGCCGAGGCCATGTTAGAGCGCTTCCCCGACGCTAAAATCGCCATCGGCCCGCCGATTGATGATGGTTTTTATTATGACTTTGACCTTCCACGCTCACTCACCGAAGAGGATTTGCAGTGGGTAGAGACACGTATGAAGGCTATCGTGCGGGAGGCGCATCCTTTCACGCTGCGTGAGGTCAACCCCGACGAAGCACGCCAGCTTTTTAGAGACCAGCCTTATAAACTGGAATTGATTGATGATCTGGTGAATGGACGTGTGGACGAAAACGGCGGCCAGATTGCCGAGCCTGCCAGCCAGCTCACCGTCTATACCCAGGACACATTTACCGATCTGTGTCGGGGACCGCATGTTGCCAATACACAGGACATCCACCCGGACGCACTCAGCATCACCTATAAGCCGCCCGCCGGGGCCTACTGGCGCGGCGATGAAAACCGCCAGCAGCTTACGCGTATCTATGGCACAGCCTGGGAAAGCCCACAGCAGCTTGAGGAATATCTCGCCCTGCTGGAAGAGGCTAAAAAGCGCGATCACCGCATTATTGGAGAACGACAGGGACTGTTTACCATCAGCCCGCTGGTGGGCAAAGGCCTGCCACTGTGGAAGCCGAAGGGGGCAGTGCTGCGCGACAACCTGGAACGCTGGCTGCGCGAGACACAGATCGAACACGGCTATCAGCCTGTGGTCACACCACACATCGGCAACCTGGAACTCTACAAGACCTCTGGCCACTACCCTTATTATAAAGATAGTCAGTACGCACCGATTGATGTGGACGGCGATCAGTTCCTGCTCAAACCTATGAACTGCCCGCACCATATCATGATCTACAAGAGTGACCTGCACTCCTACCGTGATCTGCCGGTGCGGCTGGCGGAGTTTGGCACGGTCTACCGTTATGAACAATCCGGTGAATTAAATGGCCTGACCCGTGTGCGCGGCTTTACGGTAGATGATGCGCATCTGTTCGTCACGCCAGAGCAGCTCCTCGGCGAGTTTAAAGAAGTTGTGCGGTTGATCCAATCCATCTTTAATACGCTCGGTCTGGCCGATTTCCGTGCCCGTGTGGGCACCCGCGACCCGCAGAGTGATAAGTATGTGGGCCGCGATGAGCTGTGGGAAAATGCCGCCAGTGCAATTATTCAGGCCTGCGAGGAACTTGGGCTGCCCTATGTTGTCGAGGAGGGCGAGGCTGCCTTTTACGGCCCCAAGCTCGACTTTCTGGTGCGCGATGTGCTGCGGCGTGAGTGGCAGTTGGGAACCGTTCAGGTGGATTACAATCTGCCGGAGCGTTTCGACCTGGAATATGTCGCCAGTGATGGCAGCCGTCAGCGCCCGATCATGATCCACCGCGCGCCCTTCGGCAGCATGGAGCGTTTTATCGGTATTCTGATCGAGCATTTCGGCGGGGTATTCCCGGTATGGCTGGCTCCGGTGCAGGCAATGGTCATTCCGGTCACAGACCGCCACAATGATCACGCACAGCAGATCGCTGCCACACTGAATGAGGTGGGTCTGCGCGCTGAGGTGGATCAGAGTAAAGCACGTATGGGTGGGAAAATCCGCGCGGCGCGTGAGCAGAATATCCCTTATATGCTGATTGTGGGAGATCGGGATATTGAGGCCGGGACCATCAGTGTCCGCCTGCGTAGTGACGAAGACCTGGGGGCACTCCCGCTCGACCAGTTTATCACGCTGGTACAGGGTCAGGTGGAGAGTAAGGCGCTTTCGCTGCAATAGTGACTGGCTGGGGAGGATTTGCAACCCTCCCCGGATTTCCCGACTAAACCGTCACATGCAGCGCGTCGATCACCTCAGCAGCCAGATCATAACGCCCGAATGCCGGGATAATATATGCCCCTTGTACCATGCCGCGCATATCCAGCAGCAGCTCACTGGCGATGCGTGTCCCTTCCTGGGAGGCATTCTCGCCCGCGTCCTCGATACGTTTGAAAATCGTGTCCGGGATGATGATACCGGGAACTTCGTTGTGCAGGTAAGTCGCATGTTTCAGGCTGAAGAGCGGCATTACCCCCATCAACACCGGCATCGCAAACGCCTTACCCTCGATCTCCTCGTAGCGCCTGAGGAAACGCTCGACACGTTCCGGCTCGAATACCGCCTGGCTCAGCAGGAAATCTGCCCCGCCCGCCAGCTTTTTACGCAGCACCTTGATCTCGTTATCCAGGTCTACAGCACACATATTGAGCGCCGCGCCCACTGTAAAAGAAGTTGGCTGACCGATGGAGTTGCCCGCCTGATCGACACCGCTGTTCATACGCTGCTTGATAAGCTCGATCAGGCCAGACGGCACGACATCATAGTTGTTCATCGCTTCGGGATAATCGCCGATATGTGTAGGGTCGCCCATCACGACAAACAGGTTGCGCAGGCCGAGGGTATGTGCCGCCAGCAGATCGCCCTGCACGCGCAGCAGGTTGCGTCCGCGTGTGGGGAAATGCAGAATAGTCTCGATTCCCAGGCGGGATTGCAGCAGGTGGCAGATTGCCCAGGGACTCATACGCATCCGGGCGGTGGGGCTGTCTGCCACATTGATGATATTTGCGCCCGCATCCTGCAAAAGCTGCGCGGCGGTCAGCAAGCGCTGCGGCGTATGGCTGCGCGGCGGGTTCATCTCCACGCTGATCGTAAACACGCTGTGCCGGAGGCGGTGGGCGAGTTCTGTCGGGCGCTCGGCGGCTTCGGTGGTTTCCTCACCGTTAGTTTCGATAAACTGGATTTTGGGCAGCGGGCGTGAAACGTCATCCAACGCGGCACGCATGGCGGCGATATGATCCGGCGTAGTACCACAGCAGCCGCCGATAATACTCGCGCCTAATGCCTTGAATGTCAGCGCGTAATCGGCGAAATAATCGACAGTGGCCGGATACATTACACGGCCATTCAATGTTTCCGGGAAGCCCGCGTTAGGCATAGCCGAGTAATACAGATCAGGTGCGGCCTGACGCATGGCTTGCAGCACCCGCGAAATCTGGGCCGGGCCGCCGCTGCAATTCACACCAATAATCCGTGCCCCCGCCCTGCTTAAATCCCGCGCCACTTTGCCAGGCAGGTGGCCGAGCAGGGTGCGGTCATCTGAGGCAAAGGTCATCTGGCAGATGATGGGCAAGTCCGGATTGACTTCTTGTGCGGCGGCCAGCGCCTCCAGAATTTCGGCCAGGTCGGTAAATGTCTCCAGCATAATCACATCCGCGCCTGCTTCGGCCAGCGCGCTGATCTGCTCACGGAAAGCGGCGCGTGCATCTTCGGTATGCACCCGGCCATAAGGCCGCAGCCGCACTCCCAGCGGCCCCACTGCCCCCGCGATATAAATATCATCCCGCCCTGCCGCCGCGATCACATCCCGCGCCAGCATCACCGCTGTGCTATTGACCTCGGCTATCCGGCCTTCAAGCCCATGCTCAGCCA
>JBGSXK010000793.1:0-7270 GCA_041751455.1 Anaerolineae bacterium | reverse complement strand
TCAGGAATGTGCAGATTTACGAGGAGACGCAACGGCGA
The DNA here is from genome assembly GCA_041751455.1 of Anaerolineae bacterium. GTDB lineage: Bacteria > Chloroflexota > Anaerolineae > Aggregatilineales > Phototrophicaceae > JAIOHN01. The sequence goes on along the minus strand of JBGSXK010000793.1, from coordinate 7,232 downwards.
CTGCATGAGCGACTGGAGCAAATTTCGCTGATTGAGAACATCGCACAGCAGGTGTCCAGCTCGCTGGATTTTAACCAGATCATCCATCATGTGCTGGAAGCGGCCATGAAAGCCACCAATGCCGATATCGTCTCGCTGGCGTTGTTGACTGAAGGCGAGGATTTTTACGTCATCGAGCAGCGCCGTGAAAATGGCAGCGTGGACAAACGGGTTTCGCACCAGATGCGCGATACAGGTGTGATCGGGCAGGTCGTGCGCAGTGGACAGTCTATATTGGTCTATGATAACAGTGCATTAGCGGCGTATGTTTCTGATCACCCGGATGAATACCGTTCTTCACTGGTCGTGCCTTTATTCAACAAAGATGATCGTCCTCTAGGTGCGTTAAATGTCGAAAGCCGCGAGGCAGGCTTTTTCGATGAAGATCAGGCTGTCTTCCTCAGTAATCTGGCTGGTCATGCGGTCATCAGTATTGAGAATGCACGCTTCCTGGAGGAACGCCAGTACGAAATCGATATGCTCACCAGCCTGCGCGCGCTGGCACTGTGGCTGGTGAGCGCCGATGATACTCTGTCGGTGGCCGAGGCCATTATGGAAACGGCCATGACGATGCTTGAAGGTCATGAGGCCATGCTCTTTCATTACGATGGGCGCAGTGCCAGGCTGGTGCCGCTAGCCAATTCCTGGGCGCGACAGCCCACGGACAGCACGACGGAGCACATGCTGCCCACCAGCTCAGCCTATCGCGCAGCACGCAGCGGCCAGTTGCAAATCGTCAGCGATATTCACCTGGAAGAAGCCCCGCGCGACTTCAATTATGACAGCGCTATCGCTGTACCGATCAAACACACCAATCAGGTGCGCTGGGTGTTGTACCTGACCTTTAAAGATCGGCGTGTGCTGCAAGAGCGTGATTTAAACACCATTGAACTACTGGCCAGCCAGGCAGCAGGCCACCTGGAAAACGCCTCACTCCATGAACGTATCCGCGCTGGACGGGACCAAATGCGTGCTATCCTCGATTCTACGCGCGATGGTATGGTACTGCTTGATCGTAATGTACGGCTGGTGGAAATTAACCTCGCTGCCCAACGCTTGCTCGGCATTAATCTGGAAGACTATATCGGTGAATACTTCCCTGACACACTGCTCAAGTACATCCACGAAGCGGGCGAAAACGGTTACTCACTGGAACAGATTGAGAATATGGCGCGCATCCTCAAGCTGCAACCAGAGATCATTACCCGACGGCAGTTCCAGCATAACAGCCGGGGTGAAACCCTGTATATCGAGGAGATTGGCGCGCCTGTCGTCGATGATGCTCATCACATTAACGGACGACTGCTGGTACTGCGTGATATTACGGAAGAGAAAGAACTGGAAGCCTATCGTGAAGAACTGACCCGCCTGATGGTTCATGACCTGCGCGGGCCGCTGGCGGCCATGATCCAGGGTTTGAAGACCAGCCGCGATCTGGTCAGTGATCACATGACCCCAGAGGAAATCGACGACAGCCAGCAAAACTTCAACTCGATGCTTATCAGCGCACAGCGGCTGGATCGTATGGTAAACAGCCTGATGGAGATTGCGAGCCTGGAAAGCCGCGAGATGAAGCCTGAGCTTGCCCCCATATCACTGGCGGCGATGGTTGAGACTGCATTCAACGTCCTCGCTCACACTATCCTGCAAAATGATATTCATGTCACGCTGGAAATCCCCACTGACCTGCCGCCGCTCAACGTTGACCGGGACAAAATCGAGCGGGTGCTGATTAATCTGCTGGATAACGCTGTGCGTTATACCCCGGCTTCCAGCGATATTCTCATTGAGGCTGGGGTGCAGCCGGGCCTAGGCTTTGTCCAGGTGCGCATCGCTGACAGCGGCATGGGTATACCGCCCCAGGAGCGCCTGCGGATTTTTGAAAAGTTCCAGCGCATCCCCGGCCAGCGCCCCCTACGCGGGCATCGCGGCACCGGATTGGGGCTGGTGCTGGTCAAAGCCATGATTGAACTCCACGGCGGCAAGATCAAAGTGGATGACAACAGCCCACTGCCCGGCGCATGTTTCACCTTTACACTTCCCCTTGCCTAAAGCAGTTTACACACCGTTTTAATATTTCCTTCAGCATTGCAGAAGCGTGTTTCCAACCCGTTCGCAGACGATTGTGAAAACCGCCGCCTGACCACCGTTTGTACAATTTTCGGAAAAGCCTTGCGTTTCTGTAAGTTTTCCGCTGGCTTTTGTGCGGTATCATGTCAGGGTGAAACAGGTTGATGGAAATTGACAATGCCGGAAAAATTCACCATGAAAAATGCTTTGCTGATGATGCTTTGCTGCATTCTTTTCAGCGCATGCAGTCCTGCGCCCGATACCGCCAATCTGCTTGTCTGGCGGGGGACAGGCGAGACCCCGGCAGGGGGTGAAATCGGCTTTATTACCGGAGATGAGCAGTTTAAAAAGGTGATGGATGTCCCGGCACAGGCGCGGCAGGTTAAGGCCTGTGGGGATGCCGCGACCTCGCCGGATGGCCGTCTGTTTGCCTTTTACGTAGGACAGGACAGCGGCCAACTGCACCTTATGTCTGGCATGAATAACCCGCTCGAAATCGGCAGCGCCAGTGCTTTGAGCTGCCTGGGCGGGGGTACCTTCCGCTACTCGCCAGACAACCGCCGCCTGGCTTACATTGATACAGGCAGAGCAGCAACCAATGGCGAGTTCATTACGGGCACGCTGCGTGTGGCAGCCGTCAGCGACGGGAATGAACTCCTGCGGCATGAGAATATCGCTGCTTTTGATCTGGATAATAACAGCGCAGCTTTTGTGCGCTTCTTCACCAGTAACAACAATCTGGTGGACGAGGCGGTGATCTGGGGATGGGACGGTGGGCAGGAACGCGAAATCGCTACACTGCGGCCTGACCAGGGCTGCCGCTATACCAGCGCCAGCATCGGCCTCGCGCCACAGAACAGCGCGCTGCTCATCCTGGGGCAGCGCTGCAGCGCGCTTCGGGAAACACACTGGCAGTTGTACCGTGTCGATCTGAACACGGGGGGCGCATCGTTGGTGGAGAGCGGAATGCAGCCCGGCGGCTTTGTGCCGTATGCACGCACCAACATGCTGATTTTCGCACCCGATCGACAGACCGCCTATTTCAGCGTGCCCGATGGCGTGGTGGCACATACGGCTTCGCTGAGGCGTATCACGCTGGCCGATATGACGACACAGGAGGTCATCGCGCGGCAGGTCATCATGCCCACGCTGACAGGCACAGCCAACAGTTTCCCGCTGGTTTCCCCCGATCAGCGCTGGCTGGCACTGGTTGTTACTACCCCCAATAACGAGAACACCCTGACCGTGATTGATCTGGCGAACCCACAGGCCGAGCCTATCACCACGAGCGCAGGGGGACGGGGTGATGTCATCCTGAGTATGAGCTTCACACGTGACAGCCAACGGCTCTATTATGTGGCCGGGGGAAGCGGCAGCAGCCGGAATGTGGATAATGCCCTCATGCGGCTTGATCTGCCGGGTGGGACGGTCTCCCGACTCAAGCGAGGGCGTTATGCGCCAGGGCTGGCGCTGGCACCGGGTGGGCAGGCGCTGGGCACACTGGAATACCAACTGCCCCCGAATGACACGCAACAGCCTTATCTGAATCTGGTGCGCGTGAGCACTAGTGGCGGCGAGACAGCGGCCACCTTCCAGGGCGCAACCCTGACCGAAGGGCGTGTCACAGAGCGCTTTGCGGTTTACCCGTTGAGCTGGCGACCGTGACAGGATGGATTTGCCAGTCAATCCGAACTCAACGACAATATAACTGTAAATTAATAGGCCAGCATCAAGGGGAGCGTGATGACCACACCATTTGACAGACGCATTTTGTGGGTGCATTGGAAAGGTGATGCCGTCACCGAGCGCAGTATCAGCGAGATGGCGCAGGCCATCAAGCGCGATACGCCGAATGTGGCCGGGGTGCTGGTCAAGAGCAGCAACGGCGCGGTCTGGCAGGGCAACCTGGGCGATAAAGCGGCGATGGCCGTCACAGGGCCAGACTCCATCAAGCGGTGGGTGGATGAACTGGGCGCGCACGGGCTGGAGACACACCTGTGGTGTGTCAACACCGGCAGCAATATCCCGGTGGAGGCGCAGTTGATCGTGCAGGCGTGCAATGTCGCGGGTGTGAAATCCATGCTGCTGGATGTTGAGGGGGGCGCGGCCTACTTCGGCGGCAAGACGGCCGCCGATGCGCGTGACCTCATTACACGCATTCGGGCAGGCATCGCGCCGAGCTTTCATCTGGGGCTGAACTTTGACGCGCGCGGCAGCCACCCGGCCAGCATCCATATTCAGGAGTGGATTCCCCATGTGCAGAGCCTGCACCCGATGGTCTATCACTGGGAGTTTGGCGGAGGGCGCAACGGGCCGGAAGGCTATCTGGATGATGCTTTCGGCGTACTGGTGCGTTATGGCCTGCCGGTAGTGCCTATGCTGCAAACCTACCCCAACCCCACTAACCCACCGCGTCCTGTGCCGGAAGAAGAGGTGTATATCGCCGGGGAGTACAGCTTCACCAAGGGCGCAGTGGGCATCACGCTGTTCCGATACGGCGGTGAAAGCTCCGCCGCACAGGTGCTGGCCGGGGTGCGGCGCATTGATCCGCGCCTGGAGCGCCCCAAGCCCACGCCGACCACACGCGCCTTCCGTGTCACCGCGCAAAGCCTGCGGGTACGCAGCCAACCAGGGACGCAGAACACCGCTACTGTCACTATGCTGCCGGCAGGAACACGGGTAGAGGCCAATGCTGCCTCGCGCACCGAAGCCGATGCTTATGTGTGGTGGAAGATCGAGCAGGGCTGGGCGGCGCAGGCGCGCGTCGATCAGGCGCAAATCCTGATGGTTGAAGTCACATCGGGCGTACCGCCCTATGGGCTGCCCACGCTGGGGCCACTGCCGGATGTGCCTGATGATGACCTCCCCGATGGCCCTGTGGTGCAGCAAAAGCGCTTCCGTGTGACTACCACGTCGCTGCTGGTGCGCAGCGAACCGGAGCTGGGCAACCAGTATGTGCTGCCGACACGCCTGACCCAGGGTGATGAGATCACCGTGAATAACGATGCGTGGGTGGAGAAGAACGGTTATGTCTGGTGGAATCACGGGCCGGGCTGGAGCGCCGAATATGCCACTGGCAGCGGCCTGCGCCTGATGCAGGACCTCACACCGAACATCCCACGTAAAGACCCGCTCCCTGTTGAAGACCCTGACCCCGCGCCACTGCCGCTGGAAAAGCGCTTCAGGGTGGCAGGGGCAACGCTTAACATCCGCAGCCAGCCCAGACTGGCGGCTACCACGCTCGGCTCGATGCGTCAGGGCGATCAGATCACCGTCAGGTCGGATGCGTGGCGGGAGGCTGACGCGCATGTGTGGTGGCAGCATGACCGCGGCTGGAGCGCGGAGCGCACGACAGACGGGCGCACCATCTTCATGCAGGATCTTACGTCAGACATCCCGCGCAAAGACCCGCTGCCTGATGATGACCCGACACCCACACCAGGGCCAACACCCCCACCTGCTATCCCCAACAAGCTGTTCCGCGTGGCCAGCGACACGCTGAATGTGCGGGTCGCGCCGGGGCTGGCGCAAGGGACAGTGACCACCCTGCTGAGGGGAGCGGAAGTGCTGGTACGAGCTGACCGCTGGCGCGAGACCGACGGTTATGTGTGGTGGCAGCACAGCGGCGGCTGGAGCGCGGAGCGCACGCTGGACGGGCGCACCGTGTTCATGCAGGATCTTACGCCAGACATCCCGCGAGTGCCACCGGACGGCGGCCCCACGCCGACCCCCGGCCCTACCCCTACGCCGGTTGAGCAGTTCGAGCCGATCCCGACAGGCTTCATCCGCTTTCAGGTGGTGGCGCTGGGGCTGAAAGTGCGCGCAGAACCACGGGTTAACGGGCAGCAGTTGGCCAACCTGACCCAGGGCGAATGGCTGCAACTGGATGCGTCCCAGGGCAGCAACCGAGTCGAGGCCGATGGTTATGTGTGGTGGCGACACACACGCGGCTGGAGCGCGGAGCGCACGCTGGACGGGCGCACCGTGTTCATGCTGAATGTGGGCACACTGCCACTGCTGCGCAGCCTGCTGACGCGACTGCCTGTGCGCATCGAGGATACAGACTGGATCCAGTATTACGGCAACACCAGCTTTGCTTACCGCAACGGGCGCGCCAACAGCTATCACACCTTCGCGCAGGGCCTGCACAGCGGCCTGGACTTCGGCAAGTTCACCAGCCGCCGCGATGACCCGCCGGTATTCGCGGGGGTGAACGGGCAATTTGGTGGGCGCGGCACGAAATATGGGCCGAACCGGGTGGATGTGCTGGTGGGCGATTACCGTATTATCTACGGGCACATCGGCAAACCGGCTAACCTGGCGCTGCGCGCACCGGTGGGGCCGGACTCGGTGATGGGCACTGTCGAGTTCAGCCAGATTCACCTGCACTTTGAAGTGCGGTATAAAGAAACGTATATCATCAACCCGCTGCTGCTGATGCCGCCCGCGCTGGTTGAGCAGTTCATCGGCAAATTCCCACCCAAAGCCGGGGAATTTGTGGAAACGGGCAACTGGAAACGCTTCCTGTCGCCCTTCGACCAGCCCATCATCCGGCTGGGCGGGGAGGTCATTGGGCCGACGGCGTAAGGGTGGCGGGCACAGGTGGTGGCGGGAGGATAATTTTTTCCCGCCAAAGCTGCCAATTCCGCCAGGCTGACCGACCATCTGCAGGGAAGGCTATTTCAGTATAGAGGATTTTGAGTGGTAAAAGGTGGACAGATGTCCCTATTTTGCCACACAGCCTTAGCCTCCGGCGCATGTATCATCGCATGTCGCGGGCGGCTTCGTCCTCGGCCAGCATTCGCTCGATCTCGGCATATTCCAGATCATCGACATACTGCGTGATGGCCTGCTCAAGATAGGCGGGCAGGTCGTTATGGAGCTTCTTAAAGTTGGCGATGAAGTCGGGATGCGAGTTGTAGCCGTAGCCCAGCCCACGCAGGATGTCCAGTGTTGGCTCGTAGAAATAACGGATGTGATGGTGCCAGCGCTGCAAGATGGCCTGCACCTCGGCGCTTTGCGGGGGTATCCCGGCTTCGAGAGCGTCCACAATCTCGCTGTAAATCTGGTTGCCTTCCTCGGCAATCGCTTCACGCTGGGCGGTGGTGTAGCTGTTCCAGCGC
>JBGSXK010000792.1:0-17554 GCA_041751455.1 Anaerolineae bacterium | reverse complement strand
GAGTTCGCGATAGCGGGTTTCGGACAAGAATTGCAGTACCTTCAAATCCTGAAGTTCCTGCCGGGCACGTTCTGCACTCTGGCGGAAGGAACTCAGACGGTCATCCATTTCGGACTTATGGACATCCAGGTTTTGAGCGGCACCACTGGTGACACTCTCTGCCTCGGTATCCAGTTTGCGCAGTTCCAGCTCGCGCATGGATTCAATGTCGCCCTGGATCTCGTTGAGATAGGCGTTGGCTGCGGTATGTACCCGTGAGAGGTGATCATTGGTGATCGTTTCACCTTTGGCAGCCACCACTGCGTCGGCACTCTCGAAATTTACATCTCCTGGCGCGACCTGACCGACCAGTGACTCGACACGGCTCTGGACGATTTGCGCTTCCTGCATGAGCTGATCACTCAGGCGGGCCAGTTCCTCGTCAAAGTGACGGTGGATCGCTGCCGCGCGGTCATCAAAACCACTGAGCACCGAGTCACGCTCCTGCTCAATGGCTTCCATCTGTTCCTGAATATCACCACCTAGTGCCGCTTCTTTTTGCGTCAGCTCGCGTTCTACACGTGCCAGCGCCTTCTGACGGGCTTCTTCGTCCACATTAGTAATCACATACTGCGCGAAATACAGTACGCGATCCAGGTTGCGGCGGCTTACATCCAGCAACAGGCCCAGGTAGCTGGGCACACGCCGGGTATACCAGACATGTGCGACAGGGGCGGCCAGTTCGATGTGCCCCATACGCTCACGACGGACAGAGGCGCGGGTGACTTCTACCCCACACTTGTCACAGACAATACCGCGATAGCGGACGTTTTTATACTTGCCACAGTAACACTGCCAGTCCTTTGTGGGGCCAAAGATCGCTTCACAGAACAGGCCGTCTTTTTCTGGACGCAAGCGGCGGTAATTGATGGTTTCAGGTTTTGTGACTTCGCCGTAAGACCAGGATCGAATCTGTTCCGGTGAAGCCAGGCTGATGCGAAGTGCACTAAAATCCTTCGCTTCCAAGACGTACCCTCCTGTGCGCTAAAACGGATTATAGGTTTTTACAATATTGAACGTCACTACAGGACATTAACGGTTGAATGTTGGAGTTGGCAGCGCCGGTAAACAAATAAAAGGCTATCGGACTGTTTTCCGATGCCATTTAATTTTTAGCCGAGCGCATAAATGACCATAGACAGAAAATTATATCTGCCTTATGTTCCTGTGTCAAGGTAGACTGACCTTAATGACCCGGATATGGATGATGTAGTGGCACTTACAAGGGACATCATACCGCTAATCCGGGGACGTGTCAATCAGCATCGTGTTAGAAAGATTTACAGGGCGCGTCAGCTCGAAAGACACGCCCAATAGTGTGCCTTTACCCACTATAACCAATCGCCAGATTGTGGGCGCGGAAGTTCATCACCTGCTGCGCGCCACGCTCAGTCAGGTAAACTCGGCCCCCGGCAATACGCACCAGTTGGCGTGTATGGACACGCGCCAGCACCCGCTTCGTCTTACGCGGCGACCAGTTCATGTGTTCATGCAGGGTTTCTGTTGCCAGCTCTTCAACCGCCTCGGCGCTGTTCTGGTGGTTATAGATATGCCCCAGGACGAGCTGGTTGGCGAAATTCTGACGCTGGGCCTGTCGACGTAGTACACCCGATACTAGCCCATAACGCGGTGACAGCACCCACGCGAGTATAAAGAAAAAGAATGTCATAATGACCATTGAGGCCGAGATTGAGACATTCCAATTGGTATAGCCGCCCAGCCCAACTATATTATCCAGCCTGACAAGCAGCGAGCTGACAGGAATACCCAGGAAACTGCCACGCGCCAGCTCATAGCCCGTGATAGCCGCCAGGATACCAATGACCGGGCTGCCCACCAGCATCACAGCCAGGCGGTCAGTGAGGGTGTAGAGAGTAGCCGCTGGGATGATGAAGAAAGCAACCACCAGAATTGAACCTACTGCATCAAACGCGCCGACTGCTGTCAGGCTGACCAGCACCATGAGCCCATAAGTAAGCAGGCCGGGATGAAAGCCGAGTGCCGCTGCCAGTGCTGGGTCAAACGATGACAGCTTGAGCTCTTTATAGAAGGCTATGACGAAGGCTATATTCAGCAATGTGATGATACCCATAAGCGTGAGTGCGCGTGGCCAGAAAACCAGCAGCGGTGGCTCCAGGATCAGGCGCTCTCGCCAGGCCTGGGCCGCACTGTAGGTGCCGCAGTTGGCACAGGTTTCTTCAAATTGGGCCTGGGCCGACCGTGGGTTGATACCGCTCTCGCGGGAGCAGTTCACACAAATCCTTCCCACTGTAGCACGCGCATCTTCCGGTGTGATGACGACATCCTCACAATGATCCAGACAGTGGCTGTTGGTATTTGCCCATGCCACACCAATCTCGCCCACCAGTACTGCGTCGGTATCCAGATGGACTTTATCAACATAACGCGCGATGAGCAGGACGGACAGCGCAAACAGGAAGGGAAAGGCCAGCCCAAGCGCCGCATCCTGTTTTACCAGCCCGGAACGGTAGATGACTTCGGTAAGCATGACTGTGACAACTCCGGCGGCTGCCGCACCGATGACCAGCAGCGGCGAGTTTAAATCCGGCTCTATACCGGGCAAAGCTACCATTACCAAAAAGGCGACGACAATGCCAAGCAGTACGGTATGGCTGATGGCATCGCTGGTCATGGACATCTGGCGCAAGATCAGGAATACCCCCAGGCAGGCGGTGCTGACCGACACCAGAGCGCCGACGATAATCGCCACAGTACGCGGGTCGCCCAGGATGGCATTCAACTGCTCCAGCGGGATAAGGTTAAGAAGAATCTGGATGAAAAGCTGCTCAAGGGTGTTCATCGCATCTCTCCCTCAAGGATTTGCTCTAGTTGCTGGATGACCTCATCCGGGAGCAGAGATGTAATATCCTGCTGGTGATCTTCTCCAATGGTGGGTAGTGACAGTTCGTCACGATACAGACGATAAAGCGTCCACAGGCGCTGACTGCGTGCATCCTGCGCGGCTGCTTCGATGCCTGCTGGGGTCAGTATCCAGCCATTTGAGGTCTTTGCGGTCAACCCACCGCGCTGCAACTGTGCCAGTCCCACATGTGCCGCTTGCCCGCGCAGACCGATCAGCATGTTTTCCAGTGCTGGTTCGTTGGGGTTATGGTGCTGCTGTCCATGATAGTAAATATCCCGCAGGACATTCTGTGCAGCGAAGCGGCGACGATCTGTGCGCTGCTTCAGCAGTGACCAGATCAGCCCACGCTCTGGTGCAAAAGCAATAGAAAGAAACACAATGATAAAGGCGACCACGATAATCAAAGGGCCGGTGGGCAGCCCGGCAGCTACCGCGCTTAATATTGCCCCCGTTGCGCCAGAAAATGCGCCGAAGATACCTGCCAGTATCACTGTTTGCTCTAGATGATGAGTCCATTGGCGGGCGGCAACGGGCGGCGCGATGAGCAGGCCGACCATCAAAATGACCCCGGCCAATTGCAGGCCTAGCACAACAGCCACCACAATGAGGGTAGACAACAGTACATCCAGCCCGCGCACCGGAAAGCCATTTGCTGCTGCAAACTCGGCGTTGAAGGTGATGAGTTTAAATTCCTTCCAGAAGAGCCCTAAAAACAGCAAAGCGACCAGTGCCACTAGGCTCATCAGAATAACATCCTGCTGTACGATGGCTGCTGCCTGGCCGAAAATGAAGCTGTCCAGCCCGGCCTGGCTGGCATCCGGGCGGCCCTGGATGTAAGATAGCAGGGCAATGCCGAGAGCGAAAAACGCAGCCAGAGTCATACCCATCGCGGTATCCTGCTTGATGCGGGTGGTACTGGTCACAGCGCGGATGAACATCACGCCCAGCCAGCTTGCGATCCCCGCGCCTACCAGAAGCCAGCCAAGCTGCCGCCCGGCGAATAAAAACGCGATGGTCACACCGGGCAGTGCCGCGTGGGAGAGGGCATCGCCCATCAGGCTTTGCTGGCGCAGCACGGCAAAAGTCCCCAACATACCACTGACCAGCCCCAGAAGCGCCCCGCCCAGCGCGACAGTAGTCAATGTGTAATCATAATTCACCCTGAATAGCAGAACACTAAGCGGGATACAGAGTGCAAAAATGACCAGGATAACCCCGATTAACAGCCACACTCGGCGTTCATCAGCGTGCAGGCTCATAATTCACCCCGCCTTCTATGAGGTTTTCGTTGCCCTGTAATGCTTGTCCCGGATTGGTGAGGAAACTCACATGTCCACCATAGGTGCGCCTCAGGTTAGTTTCGTTAAAAATCGTGGCTACCGGGCCGCTGGCGATCATCTCTACATTGAGCAGAGCTACCCAGTCGAAGTAATCGGTTACGGTTTGCAGGTCATGATGGACAACGACTACGGTTCTCCCCCGTGCCCGCAGTTCGCGCAGCAGGATGACGATAGCGCGTTCAGTTACGGCATCCACTGCCGCGAATGGCTCGTCCATGAAATAGATCTGCGCGTCCTGCACCAGCGCTCGTGCCAGGAAGGTGCGCTGCTGTTGCCCCCCGGAAAGCTGGCTGATCTGCCTCTGTGCCAGGTCAGCCAGGCCAACCTGTTCCAGCGCGTGCATAGCCTGTTCGCGTTCCTGCTTCCCAGGGCGCTTGAACCAGCCCAATCGTCCATACAGGCCCATTGTCACTACGTCCAGCACGGAGGTAGGGAAATCCCAATCGACGCTGCCGCGCTGAGGCACATAGCCAACAGCGTCTCGTGCTTTATGATAGGGATTGCCGTAAAAACGTATATCCCCAGCCGCACGCGGGATAAGATTGAGCGCAGCCTTAATGAGTGTGCTTTTGCCTGCCCCATTGGGGCCGACAATTGCCATCAGGACTCCTTCGGGCACGTTTAAGTCCACATCCCACAGGGCAGGTTTGCTGTGATAGGCGACAGTGAGATCGTTAATCTGGATCGCAAGGGTTGATAAATTTTTGTCGTTTTGTATCTTCATGGTTCTGCCTTCGTGGTTCTAGGTGTAGACCGGTGATAGCCGGGACATAATGGTCTGTGCCCCGTGTGTGATTTTATCGCTCAATATCCAGCAGTTCCTGCGGTATAACAGGGACTAATCCCTCCGGCCATTCTGGAACTTCAACAGCGAAAGACTGTAAAACCGTGATCACATTCTCAGCGATCATGCCTATATAAGTGCCGCCGAAGCTCCCTGGTTCACCCATCGCGTCTGAGTAGAGGCTGCGGATGCCAATGCTGACACTACCCCCGTTGGCATTGACGGCTTCCTGCACGGCGCGAATGGCATTGGGCGGCACGCTGCTTTCAACGAACATCACCGGGATGCCGCTCTCTGCGACAAACTGCGCAATCTCCTGAATATCTGCTACGCCTGCTTCGTCTTCGGTGCTGATGCCCTGCAAACCGCGCACCTGCCACCCGAAAGCATCACCAAAATACTGGAAGGCATCATGCGAGGTGACAAGCACCCGCTGCGTTTCCGGTACCTGTGACAGTGCCTCCAATGCCCACTCATAAAGCATATCCAGGTCAGCACTGTAGGCCTCTGCGTTGCTCAGGTAAATATTTGCATTCGCCGGGTCGGTCTCGGCCAGCACTTCGGCCAGTTCCATTACGGCAAGCTGCCAGTTGCGCGGGTCGAACCAGAAATGCGGGTCATCAACATTGGTGAGTTCTTCGGAGAGATTGAACCCGCCGATGATATACCCGGCGGCTTTGACAGGGGTTGAGAGGGCATAGGTGCGGATACGGCGCTGGCCTAACGCCTCGAAGACGGTATCAAACTGTCCTTCCAGGTGCAGGCCGCTGTAGATGACCAGATCAGCCTGGTTCATCGCCGTAATATCAGCCTCGGTGGGCTGATACAGGTGAGGGTCAACTCCGGCACCCATCAGGGGCGTAATATGTACGCTTTCGTCTGCCAGTTCACCCGCCAGCATGGTCACAGCATCGGTAGCCTGTGTAGTCGTGGTGACGATGCGTACGAGGTCATCTTGCCCGGTGGTGCTGCCTGCTCCGGCCACCAACCCAAACAAGACGACCATCAAAACGAGAAATTTGCCTGTTTGTTGCATGTTTATCCCTTTTCCGAAAGCTGCGCTTTTCGCAACACTTATTACTGATTTAGCTCGACTTTGATAAGTTTTTAGACTTGACTAAATTTATAACGTAAATCAAAGGGCCTGTCAAGAGCCACACTGTTTAGGCGGTTTAGAATGAAAACACCTCGAGAATCGAGGTGTTGGGTTTGGCAGAATAATGGGCAATAATGGATCAGGAAGCTGATGGGCTAAGCTTCTGGATTTTCGAGCGCAGGTAAGCTTCCATCAAGTCGTTCAGGCGGCCATCCAGCACCGCGCCTGTGTTGCCGACTTCATAGTCAGTCCGGTGGTCTTTCACCATCTGGTAGGGGTGCAGCACGTAAGAGCGAATCTGGTTACCCCAGCCCGCGTCCACATTCTCTCCCTTAAGCTGTGCCAGCTCAGCATCCTGCTTTTTGCGCTCCATCTCGAACAGGCGTGCTTTGAGCATCTGCATGGCGCGTTCCCGGTTTTGCATCTGGCTGCGCTGGTTCTGGCACTGGACGACAATCCCGGTGGGGATATGTGTGATACGCACAGCAGTATCATTCTTCTGGACATGCTGCCCACCTGCACCGCCCGCGCGATAGGTGTCGATACGGAGGTCGTTCTCACTGATTTCGATGTCAATATCATGCTGAATGTCAGGCCAGAGTTCGACTTTGGCAAACGAGGTATGACGACGGTTGGCTGCGTCAAATGGGCTGAGACGCACCAGACGGTGGACACCCTGCTCGCTCTGAAGATAACCATAAGCATAATCACCTTTGACGCTCATGGTGATACTTTTTATGCCTGCTTCCTCGCCTTCCATACGTTCAATAATTTCGACTTTATGGCCGTTCTGTTCTGCCCAACGCAGATACATGCGTTCCAGCATTTGCGCCCAGTCCTGCGAGTCAGTACCGCCTGCGCCCGCATGTATCGCCAGAATGGCGTTTTCGTTATCGTATGGGCCAGAGAGCATCGCGTGTAATGACATACGCTCCAGGACAGATTTAAGCGCCTCAACCTCGCCAACCAGTTCTTCTTCCAGGCTCTGGTCGTTGAGCTGCGCCAGTTCCAGCGTATCGTTAATACGCTGAGCCACGGCCTGCCAGCGGTCTACCTGAGATTTGAGGGTGGCCATCTCCTGCATGGTTTTTTTGGCCGCATCGGGGTCATTCCAGAATGCACTATCTCCCGCCTGTGCCTCTAGCTGTTCCACCCGCTGTGACTTATCGGCAATATCCAGGCGGGTCATCAGCCCATCAATCTGGGTTTTCATATCATTCAGCAGGCTGATAAGATTTTCCATCGTTTTTCGTGGTGTCCTCTGGTGGTCTAATTCTCGTCAAACAGGCTCTTCACAAAGTTTTCCGGGTTAAACAGCACCATATCATTGAGACCTTCCCCCAGACCAACATAATGCACAGGCAGCCCCAGTTCGTTAAAAATGGCGAAAACCATGCCGCCTTTGGCCGTACTGTCCAGTTTGGTGACGATCACCCCTGTGACATCGACCATTTCCTGGAATTTTTTCGCCTGTTGCAGTGCGTTCTGCCCGGTGGTGCCGTCGAGCACCAGCAGCACTTCATGGGGCGCATCCGGTACGACCTTCTGCGAGACGGATTTGATCTTGGCAAGTTCTTCCATCAGGTTGTAATTGGTGTGCAGGCGGCCTGCGGTGTCGATAATCAACACATCCTTGCCGCGCGCATTCGCGGCAGCGGTGGCATCATAGACAACAGCCGCCGGGTCTGAACCGGGTTTGTTAGCGACGACAGGTACATTAATGCGCTGTCCCCAGGTCTGTAACTGCTCAATGGCTGCCGCACGGAAGGTGTCGCCCGCTGCCAGGATGACATTCCGACCGTTAATAACCCCTAAACGGTTCGCAATCTTAGCAATAGAAGTCGTCTTACCAGAGCCATTCACACCGACAATCAGAATAATTGATAAAGGCCGCCCGCTGATATTCAGCGGTGGCGGGGTCTTGAGCATGGAAGCGAGGATCTCGCGCAGCCCTTTTTGCAAATCCTCGGTGCGGGTATAACCATGATTCCTGAGTTCCTTCAGTACTTTCTGCGTGGTTTCCACACCCATGTCCGACTGAATGAGGATTGCTTCAACATCATCCCAGGTATCCTCATCAATCGTGGTGTTACCCAGCATGTTGGCGATGCGCCCGAAAAAGGATTGTCGTGTTCTGGCTAAACCTTTATTGAAAATGCCCAAGGGGTTCTGCTCCGGTGTCAAATGGGGAGTGACAGGTGTAAAAAACAGTATACACGCCGCTGTTTTTCAAAACAAGACCGCTTAATGAGGGGTTGCCAGCGGGTGTATAATGGGATCTGAATAGTGAAACCTACACCTGAATATGGCGAGGTAGTGGATGAGCGACCAACTGACGCACCTGGACGAACATGGCGCGGCGCGAATGGTGGATGTAGGTGCGAAGCCGGAAACGGAGCGCGAAGCAGTGGCGGGCGGCGCGGTGTATATGCAGCCGGAAACACTGCGCCTGATCCGTGACGGGGCACTGAAAAAAGGCGATGTACTGACGATTGCTCGTATTGCCGGGATTATGGCTGCTAAGCGCACGGCTGAATTGATTCCGTTATGCCACCCGATCGCACTCACAAAGATTGATGTGGATTTAATACTGGACGAAGCTGCCAGCGCGGTACGCATTACCGCCAGAGCACGGACAGTAGGCAAGACGGGCGTGGAGATGGAAGCACTGACGGCGGTTAGCACTGCTGCGCTGACCATTTACGATATGGCGAAAGCCGTTGATCGGGGAATGCGTCTGAGCGATATACGCCTACTGGCAAAGCATGGTGGGCAGCATGGGGATTATGAGGCCGAGGGTGAATAATGCAGATCAGAATTTTGCTTTTCGCCACACTTAAGGATCTGGCCGGGCGTAGCAGCCTGATGCTGGATATGCCGGGTGAAAATGGGACAGTCAATGATGTGCGCCGGGCATTGATCAATCAGTATCCACAGATGCAGGCAAATATCGATGCGGCGATTGCAGCGGTCAACGAAGAATACGCCTTTGCAGAGGACCCGGTGCATGATGGCGATATGGTTGCATTTTTCCCGCCCGTGAGCGGTGGCAGCGGCGATTATCCCCAGATTTTTCGCCTGGCGGATGATCCTATTGACCATGATGAACTGGTGGCCGCCATTACTGTGCCGGAGACAGGCGCGGTGTGCATCTTCAGCGGGATAGTACGCGGCCAGACCAGCAAATCGGGCGCATTGATGGAAACCGAGTCACTGCATTACGAAGCTTATGCGCCCATGGCATTGGCGAAAATGCGACAGGTGGCGGCAGAAATCCGGGAGCGCTGGCCGCTGGTGCAGGGGATCGCCATCGTGCAGCGGGTGGGCAGGCTGGAAGTGGGACAGAACACAATTGTGATTGCCTGTTCGTCGGGGCATCGTGATCAGGGATGTTTCGAGAGTGCGCGTTATGGCATTGACCGCCTGAAGGAGATTGTGCCGGTGTGGAAAAAGGAGATCAGCCCGGACGGCAGCAGTTGGGTAGAGGGGCATTACCTCCCTACCAGTGAGGACCGTCAGACGTAACCTGTGGCGTTTCGATTTGGGCTGTGGTACAAAGAACATTCGTTTGAAAAATAATTTCATGACCTGTTTGTCTATTTAGGAGGTCTGCATGGTGCGCCGTGTAGTTGTAACCGGGATGGGGATTATTTCGCCGCTGGGCCAGAATGTGCAGGAAACATGGGAA
Organism: Anaerolineae bacterium; assembly: GCA_041751455.1. GTDB lineage: Bacteria > Chloroflexota > Anaerolineae > Aggregatilineales > Phototrophicaceae > JAIOHN01. Next base: position 7,723 of record JBGSXK010000792.1, on the reverse strand, counting down.
GCGATTAAAGCCGGACGGAGTGGAGTGGGACCCATTACCCGCTACAATACCGAGGGGCATCTGGTAAAGATCGCCGCTGAGGTCAAGAACTGGGAACCTGCCGAGCATATGCCTGCAAAGGAAAGCCGCCGCCGGGATCGTTATCAGCAGTTTGCTCATGCGGCGGCCAATGAAGCACTGGAGCAATCCGGGCTGGAAGTCAGTGAGGCGCAGCGCAGTCGTACCGGGGTGATTATCGGGTCGGCAGTGGGCGGGGTAGAGAGCTACTATGACCAGGCAAGGCTGCTGTTTGAAACCAACGACCCACGCCGGATTACGCCCTTCGGTATTCCGATGCTGGTGGTGAATGGTGGCAGCGATCTCGTGAGTATTAATATTGGGGCCAATGGACCTTCTTATACGCCGATTTCCGCCTGCTCCACCGGGGCAGACTGTATTGGTCATGCCTACGACCTGATCCGGTTAGGGCGTATAGACCGCGCGCTGGCGGGCGCGGGCGAAGCGCCTATTATCCCGATTGGCGTGGCTGCCTTTGACCGGGTGGGGGCAGTGTCGCGTAGGAACGATGACCCTCACAGCGCGTCACAGCCCTTTGATAAGAACCGCACCGGGCTGGTCTTTAGCGAGGGCGCGGCGGTGTTGGTGCTGGAGGAATTGGAGACGGCAAAAGCACGTGGGGCGGATATTCTGGGCGAGATCGTCGGGTATGGTACAACTTCCGATGCTTTCCACTCCACCGCACCTCATCCTGAAGCCCTCGGTGCTATTCTGGCACTGGAACAGGCGCTCGAAGATGCCCACCTTACACCAGAAGATATTCACTATATCAATGCGCACGGCACAGCAACCGCTATCAATGACCCGATGGAGACTAAAGCGGTCAAAAAGGTTTTTGGCGAACATGCCTATAATGTGCCGATGAGTTCTACTAAAAGCATGACCGGGCACGCAATGGGCGCGACGGCGGCTATGGAAGCAGCGTTTTCGGTGCTGGCGATCCGTGATCGGGTCGCGCCGCCGACCATTAACCTGACCGAGCCTGACCCGGAGTGTGACCTTGACTATGTACCCAACGAAGCGCGCGACCTGTCCATTAACCATGTCATGAGCAATGCGTTTGGTTTTGGTGGCCACAATGTTTCGCTGATTTTCTCACGGTTTACAGATTAAACAGTCTGTTCCGGGTCTTGTCTGGTCTGACAAAATCATCGAAAATAAATCATCAGGGAGAGTGATGCTGCTCTCCCTGTCCCCAATTCGATAGACACAAGAGCGAAACAAGCACCAATGACCTTAGATGAATTTCAGGAACAGCTAGAACTGCGCTTTCACAATATAGCGCTGCTGGAACAGGCTTTGACGCATCGCTCCTATTTAAACGAGCAGCCGGATGATACCCTGCTGGATAATGAGAGATTAGAGTTCCTGGGTGACGCAGTGCTGGATTTTCTTGTCACTGATGTGCTGTTCCGGCATTTTCCCGATATGCCTGAAGGTGAGCTGACACGTCTGCGCGCCGCGCTGGTGCGTACAGAGACACTGGCGCAGGTGGGGCAGGCGTGTCGGCTGGGAGAAATGCTGCACATCAGCAAAGGCGAAGAAAGCACCGGTGGTAGGGAGCGGCGCAATATCCTGTGCGATGCTTTTGAGGCGCTGGTGGGCGCGTTGTATCTTGACCAGGGCCTGCCAGTAGTCGAGCGCTTCGCTGTGCCGCGCCTGATGCCGCTGGTGGAGCATATTCTGGCGGAAGGACTGCATATTGACGCACGCAGCCTGTTCCAGGAGCGCAGCCAGGCCATGTATAATATCACACCTGTATACAGGGTGATCTCTGCCGAAGGGCCAGATCATGATATAGAGTTCACGGTTGAGGTGCTGGTGGGTGAGGAAACCTTTGGGCAGGGCACAGGGCGCAGCAAACAAATGGCCGCACAGGCGGCGGCGCGTGATGCCCTGCGCCAGTTAGAGGAGCAGGCTGCCCCCGCCCAGTCACCCACCTAAAAGCTGGGCAATCTCCACCTCTACCACCGCCATACGATGATCGGATGCGTTGGTTTCCATTACCCCGGCACTCACTTTTCTCATCCGTGGACTGAGAAACAGGTAATCCAGGCGTGCGCGTTGTCCGGTGCGCCATAACGTGTGTGACAGTTCGCGTGGCTGCCCATCAAACGCATCGCTGAAGCGGTTGTCGCGCATCTGCTGGATCAGTGGGGAGGTGGGCACGTTATTGAACGTCCCGCCGACAATCATACGCCCTAACTCGCCGTCCGGGTGGTCGCCAGCGATGGTGGCAATCATCTGGTTAAGCTGGCGCTGCTGATCCTGTTCCTGCATCTCGGTATCCTCACCTGTTTCCAGCAACAACCCCAGCCATGTGTTATACACGGTGACAATGCCGCTGTCCGGGCGGAGTTGTACACGTTGCAGCCCAGTCTGAGGGCCACTGCTGGCGAGTGGTTTGCCTTCGTGGAACACAATTTCCACATTAGAAAGCACAGCCAGACCCTGCAAGCCTTCGGTAGCGGGATAAAAGCGTTTATCCATGCCCAGACGGCGCGCCAGCCATAATGACTGATCCACCCCGAAACTAGTTAACCGACCGGCCTCTACTTCTTGCAACAACACGATATTTGCTCCACTGAAGTTGATGGTGCGGGCGATATTTTCCAATTCATAAGAGAAAAATTCGTTGTAGCCTGCATGGATGTTATAGGTGCCAAAGCGAAGGGTTGGCTCGTTGCGTACCCCGGCGATCACCGGAGGGCGCGCGGCATAGCCTGCGCTCGCTGCTGTCGCGATAATGACGATCAGGCCGAACATATTTTGCAGTGAGCTACCCCCTGTCCAGGGAATGCGGCGGCGTACCTGTGTCATGGGCAGTGCCGCCAGGAAAACAGCCAGCAGCAGCAGCCCCAACCCCATCCCCCTGAATCCCCGCAGCAGTGAAGTGACCCACTGGTCAATTTCCTCTGCGCCGGACTGGATGCCGCGTACAAAGGCATATTCGTAGGTAAATGAATCTCCTATGACAAACAGACCGAGGAGGCCTGCTGCAAGTACCAGCCATAAGCCCGTAAAGCTGCGTTCGCGCTCTCCCTGAGGTCTCACCAGCCACCACCATAGCAGGCTCACGGTGAATTGCGCCAGCGCCAGCGCCACCCCTGCCAGGATACCCTGAAAGCGGGTGCCGAAGACCATCAGCAGCGCGATGAGCAGCATCCATAACCAACCACGCAAACCTCCATCAAAGGTACCGATGAAGTTTCGTGCCTGCACCCGTACCCAGGGAATGAGCGGCAGCAGGGTTGCTACCAGCAAAATGGGCACAAAAGTTGTGTAATCTGTACTGGCGCGCCCGGCAACAGCATTGGGAAGCGCCAGCAGCGCCAGCTCCAGAAACAGCAGCGCACCCAGGCCTATGCCGCCCCAGATCGGCAGCAAGCCGCGCTCTGGCGAGACTTCTGCCTGCTGCGCCAGCCGGTTTTCCTGAAAGGTGGTGAAGAAGCTAAGTGCAAGGGTCAGCAGGGAAAGGATAAGCTGAACACCGAAGTAACTGCTTGACCACGAGGGGTCCAGTGTGTCGCCAAAGGCACGAAATACCTGATCTGCACCGAAGCCGATCACAAAGAAATAAGGTAAGACCCGTGCTCGGTAGCGGACGAGCATAGCAAGGTAAAGCAGTGCTCCGCCGATCACCATTGACGCGGACACTGTTGTCGTGATGGCGGTGTCGCCGCTCATCAGCGCGCGCCCTATGGCAGCCAGCGCCACGCCGACCACGATCAGCCAGCGCACGCGCCCCAACAGCAGCGTGAGCAGAGGCAGCGCCAGCATGTACACCAGAAAACCAAGTTCACTGCTAAAGGTAGCAGGCTCGACAATACTGGAAAAGGCAAAGTCAATATCTGCCGGGTTGAGTGCCGTGACAAGCGAAGCGCTGGCAAAGCGGCTGTACAGCAGACCAACGAGCAGCCGTAGTGCCTGTACAAAGAATATGCCGATTAACCCCGCTTCCAGAAAGGTCAGGGCTTGTAAACGAGAACGATTTTGCATAAAGGTATCCTGAATGCGGGAAATAGTATCCTGGTTGGCAGTAGAGGCACAGCACTCCGCGCCCTGAAATATTTTCTCAATACTCTACACGGTTTAAACGTAAGTCCATAGACAAAGTTTACTTGAGGGGTATAATCTCGCAAATTTTTCGCCGGATAGGAGGACACATGGAAAAAGTGGATGTCATCCTGCGCGGTGGCGCAGTGGTCACGATGAACAGTGGATTCGATGTGATCTATGACGGCGCGGTGGCGGTACGCGGAACAGATATTATCGCGGTGAGCACTTCAGAGAAGATTATCGCTCAATATGAAGCCAGTGAAGTGGTCGATTGTCAGGGGCAGTATATCCTGCCAGGGTTGGTCAATGCGCACACGCATGTGCCTATGACTTTGCTGCGCGGTCTGGCTGACGATTTACGGCTGGATGTGTGGTTAATGGGGTATATCATGCCAACTGAGCGAGAGTTCGTCAGCCCGGAGTTCTGCCGCCTGGGGACGAAACTGGCCTGCGCAGAGCAGATTCGCAGCGGGATTACCGCTTTTGCCGATATGTACTATTACGAGTCGGAGATTGCGACGGCGACAGCAGAGGCCGGGATGCGGGGTGTGCTGGGGCAGACGATTCTCAAGTTTCCCTCGCCAGATGCCGAGACTTACGAAGACAGTCTGGCCTATGCACGTCAATTCATTGAAAAGTGGAAGGGGCATACACTCATTACCCCGGCTGTCGCACCCCACGCACCTTATTCCAGCACTGAAGAACTGCTGCAACGCTCGGCAGAAATGGCACTAGAGTTCGATGTCCCCGTGCTCATTCACATCGCGGAGACCCGGCAGGAGGTGGAGGATAACCAGAAATGGTACGACATGCGTGTTGTGCCCTGGGTCGAAGCCTCTGGCCTGCTGAAGGCGAAGGTGCTGGCCGCTCACTGTGTCCACATCAACACCGCAGAGATGCAAACCCTTAAACAGCATGATTCGACGGTGGCGCATAATCCTACCAGTAACCTCAAACTCGCCAGTGGGATCGCGCCTGTTACTGAAATGCTGAAATACGGCCTGACGGTAGGGATTGGCACTGATGGCCCGGCCAGCAATAATGACCTGGATATGTTCGAGGAGATCCGCCTGGCAGCAATTCTCGCTAAGACAGCGGCTAATGATCCGACTGTACTGCCTGCTCGTCAGGCGCTTTTGATGGCGACTCGTCAGGGGGCAGAGGCTTTATTCATTGGCGACGTTACAGGCAGCCTGGAAGCGGGGAAACGGGCAGATCTGATCATGGTAGACAGCGAAAATGTGCATACGCTACCCCACTTTCGACGTGATCCCAATGCGATCTATTCCGAGATTGTGTATGCCAGTAAAAGCACCGATGTGGCACATGTGATGTGTAATGGTCAGTGGCTGATGCGTGATCGCCATCTGCTGACCCTGGATGAAGCAGCGCTCAAACGTGAGGCACTCGAATATGCCCAGAAAGTGGATGCTTTCCTGGCGGCGCACGAAGGCGACGTGCTGAGCAAATTACTGGCTGTCGGTGGTGGTGGATTGGAGCGATTGGAGAGTTTTGAAGTTCAGGTAAAGGCTGTCCTGCGGGATGAATCCCCGATGGATAAACTGCTCAAGCACCCGGATGTGCAGGTGTTGAAGATGGTACATTATCGACAGTATGATACCTATTTCCTGTTCGATAATCCCGATAAGGGGCGCGTGCGTTATCGTGAGGATGACTTGATTGATGAGAAGGGGAATATGGTTTCGGTGCGCAGCCGTCTGACCCTGACCATGCCCACCAGAGAACGTGAATATCATTCCTCAGTGCGTCTCTCACACTCGCGTTTCATTGCTGACGCAGATCGTCCGCTGCGTTTCTACCGCGAGTATTTCCAGCCTACCGAAGAACGCGAATTGCAAAAAGACCGGTATCGCTGGCACCTTCATTACCAGGGTGTGTTGTACTACGTGAACGTAGACCGAGTGATACATCCTGATCTGCCCGAAACATTCAGGGAGATTAAAAGTCGTACCTGGTCAGCATCCGACGCAGAGTTTAAGGCTGGTCGCATCCAGGAAATGCTTGCGATCTTAGAGATCAAGCCAGAGGATGTGATACACGACGAATATCTTCAGATGGAAGGCGCAAAGTAAAGAGCCAGCCTTAGCTGTGAGACTTTGATTTTTAACAGCTAAGGCCTGACCCATCCCTTGCTACTTTAAATCACCCGTACCAGTGTCCCGACTTCGGCCCAGTTGAAGAACCACTGAGCTTCATGCGTGGGCAGGTTCACACAGCCATGACTCATCGGCCTGCCAAAGCTGTTATGCCAGTAGGTGCCGTGGATGCCGTAGCCCCGATGGTAATACATGGTGTAAGGCACATCAGGCAAAAAGTAATCCGGTCCACGCATATTGGTCGCGACATGTTTGATGTAAATGTTGTAGTCGCCCGGAATCGTGGGGGTCTGTGCCCGGCCAGTGGATACCAGATGTGAGCGTACCAGGCTGCCATTTTCATAGGCATAAATCCGCTGTTCCTGGGTAGAAACGACAATTGCCTTACCAACTGCCAACGGGGCAGGGGGTGCATCTGCGGCGCTGGGGCTGTAGGCACCTTCGGCAGGGATGAGGAGTTGCTGGCCAATGTAGATGAGGTCAGGGTTTGTGATGTTGTTCAACGCAATAATATCCTGAGTGGTTACGCCGTACTGGCGGGCGATGAGCGCCAATTCCTGCCCAGGCTCGACTACGTGGGTGGTGCTTGCTCCACTGTACGTTGCGACCACTGTTTCAACGATTGGCTCGATTTCCATCATATTCAGTTCAAAGATGTTGTCGGCCAGTTCCCCATTCACATCCCGTAATAAACGCTCAAGCATAGCGGGAATATCCATTGCCCGCCCAATTTGCGGCGGCTCGCCTGCCAAAGGTTCAATGTTCGCCAGTTCGCTGAGGGCGATCAGCGCGTCCTGGGCGATATTAAGGTTAATATCGAGGAAAGGAGGTATATTTTCATCTGCCCTGGCATTCTTCAACGCGGCCAGGGTAGCCTCCATATCCACGGTTACGCCCAGTTCGGCCAGCGAAACCAGCCATTTACGCTCACCATCCGTCATGGTGATGCTGCCGCTGCTCAGGGACTGCTGCAGAAGTGGCACAGCACTTTCGGCAGATTGTCCACCTACAGTAATACCCCCCACACTTACCCCAGCAGCAATACGACTCTGCGAGAGATAAAGCGCTCCCAATGCGCCTACCATACAGAGGGTCATGAATAAGGCGAAAATCCCCATGCTTCCCAACACCAGCCAGGGGGTCATGGTGCGCCGTGATAGGCGGGGGGATGCTGGTCGCTGCTCAGGTACGCGCCGGGCAGCAGACGCTGGGGGGCGAGAAGATGGTGCAGGAATTGACATGAATCGGGCTTCTCCAACTTAGTAACATTCTCATTTTAGCGCGCAATCCTAAAAATTAATGGACTGCTAGCAGGTATAAAACCTGCGTTTACCCTACGTCTGAGCAGGGGATGAGTTCAAGATAAATATGGCTGTTACATTACTCATTTTTAAGGGTTCTGGTGTAAGCCCTTTGTAAGGTACAGCGCATTAGTCTCAACATAATTCAAACAATTAACAGGCGCGGCACCCAGGTAGACGGCTTCGGAT